>NZ_JBQHQI010000015.1:0-44527 GCF_052067375.1 Collinsella sp. HCP3S3_E11
CAGCAGGAGCGGCGGCCTCGCAAACGAAGACGACGCAGATGATGGTCGAAATGACCGTCAGGAAGGAAAGCTTTTTCTTTCCGTCACTCATATTTAATCCTTTGCTCAGTCTTGGACAGATTCGAGGCCCTAAGGTATTAAGGCAATTGGTTGGGCCTCGGTGAGCGGGCGACAGGAGACGAGCATCCACCGCCCGCAAACATGCTTTTAGAAGCCTTGAGGCTTAGAGCTGCTCGAGAGCCTCGAGAGCGGCGTGGAGCTCAGCCTTGGCGGAGTACTCGACACCCTCGTCGTTGAGCGGAGTGCGCTTGCCCAGGGCGGCAAGGAGAGCACGGATGGAGTGCTTGCGGTTCTCGGCCTCGACCCAGCACAGGGAGCGCTCGGGATCGTCCATGACCTCGTCGACGACTTCCTCGCCACGGGTGGCCGGCAGGCAGTGCATGAACTTGGAGTTGGGGCCGGCGAAGTTCATCATGTCCATGGTGACCTGATACTTGGGATAGAACACGTCCATGTAGTTCTCGCCCGAGACCTCCTCGTCGTACAGGCCATACCACACGTCGGTGTAGATGAAGTCGGCGCCCTTGATGCACTCGATGTCGTCAGAGATGACAACCGAGCCGCCGGAGACCTTGCAGTTCTCCTCGGCGATGGCCATCATCTGCTTGCCGAACTCGGCGCGCTCCTCGGCGGTGCCAACGTGCAGGCCGCCGTCGGGGATCTGGTGGCCCTTAGGTCCAAACTGGACAAACTTCATGCCGACCTTGGAGGCGATGAACATGAGGGAGACGCAGACCTGGGTGGCATCGCCGATGAAGGCCAGGGTGCAGTCCTCGATCTTCTTGCCCTCGGGGAGGTTCTCGAGCATGGTCATGAGGTCGCCCATCTCCTGCGTGGGATGGTTGAACTCGGACATGCCGTTGATGACGGGCACAGCGGAGCCCTCGGCGAGGCCGACGACGTCCTTGTGACGGTCAACGCGAGCCATCATGATGTCGAGCAGCGAGCCCATAACGCGAGCGGTGTCGCCCAGGGACTCGTGACCGCCGAGCTGGATGGTGCCAGGGCCATAGAACTGAGCATGGCCGCCGAGGTCGGTCATGGCCGTCTCGAAGGAGAGACGGGTGCGGGTGGAGACCTGCTGGAAGATCATGCCAAGGCTCTGGTTGCGGAGCAGGTGCGGATAATAACCGTCAACCTTGATGGCCTTCTTCATTGCCAGGCCAAGATCCTCGATAGCCAGGATCTGCTCTTTGGTGAAGTCGTTGGTGTCGATGAAATCCTTAGGCAGTGCCATATCGATTTCCTTTCCGCCGGTCTTGCCGACTTATTTACTGTGAGGCGCTCGTACATCACACCTCGTGTTGACAAGACCATCATTCACCCGTGTGCAATTTTTACCTAGTTTATTCGGGATTAAAGACCGTTCACGGAGTTACACCCTCTATAAACCAATATAAACCCGCAGGCAGCGGGCTTGCAGGGGGTTTACCGTCTGGAACCGCGAACGGTATACGGCTATGCTATGTCTGGCGTCTAATCCGCAATGGAACGACCGGCTGAGACAAGTATACCCGTGGGATATAGCGGGCTCCATAAGAGTTCAAATGAGGCAGGACGGTGACAAATGGACACGCTCATGTTCTTCTATACCTTAGCGATACTCGTAATCTGTATTGTGACGGCAGTGCTTTCGCTTGCCGCCTACGCCTCGTCCCATCGACGCTTCTTTATCTATGGCAGCGGCGTTTTTATTTGCTACGCCATCGAGATGACCGAGATCTTCTTTTTTGAATACACGTTGCAAAACGAGACTTTTCCGGCCAGCGACTATTACGCAATTACCATGCCTGCGTTTCGGACCCTTGTGGCGACCATTTCACAGGCTTTTATTTGGCTGATTGCCATGGACTTGCTCGATAAGCATTCAAAAAAGCAGTTCACTATCCCCGTCTTAATGTTTTTACTGTTAGAGTCGCTGACTATCGTCGCTGTCCCCTCCGGCCCCATGCGTCAGTGGCTCTACTACACGATGCGTCAGGTATTCCTTGTCTTTGTGGGACTGTATATCTTTTGGACGGCTCATAAGAGTACGGAGGTTGAGCTGAAGGCACGCGTTAACAACCAGCGAAAGCACCTGATTATCGGCGCTATTCTGGTCGGTTGCATCGTTGCCGAGGATTTCTACAACATCCTTGTCATCCCCATGAGTCTGGCACCCTCTTGGCTGCAGCTTTATCTATCCGAGCGCAACTTTAGCGAGAACGTCTTTGCGTGCTACTTTGCGATTCTGCTGATCATCTACTCCTACCACGTGCTTTCAATTCGCATGGAGAAGGCGCCCGAGGAAAAGAACGTCAACGATCTTGATCGACACATCGAAGAGCAAATGCCCTTCTATCGCAACGCCTACAGGCTCTCCAACCGCGAGGCCGAGGTTTTGCGTCTGGTTGTGCTGGGCAAGTCGAACCAAGAGATTGCTGACGAGCTATTCCTTGCCGTGGGCACCGTCAAGACCCACATCCACAACATCCTGGTCAAAACCGAGCAGCAAAACCGAACCACGCTCATCCTCCACTTTTGGAAGCGTTAACCTGCCAAAAAGGGACAGGTTTATTTTGGTAGGTTTTATCTGGGCAAACGCCAGTCGCCGCAAGAGAGCTGCTTTCCCTTGCGGCGGTCTTCTAGCAGTAAGAGCAAGTGAGTAGACTTTTTGCAGGAGGTCGAGCACAGCCCAAAACGCCGCGGCTCTGACCTGCGATTTTATTGAACATTTATCGCGATGTGCTCAGCATATCTAAATAAGTCTACTCACTTGCATCCGAGACGCACCAGATAGGCAAATAACCGCCGCGAAGGAAGGGTTACGCGGTTTTACCAAACCGCATAACGGCTCGACGCTGCAAGCGCCCCTGAGCGAGCAATCTGACGTTCAGTCGTCGGTCGCGTACAAAAGTACGCTTCCCTCCTCTTTCACGTCACTTTACTCGCTTAGGGGCGCTTTCGCTGACTTATGCTCAACCTACAATGATTCCAAACTGGATGAGTTACTCGCTGTAGCGGGTGGCTATGGCAGCTCGCACCATTTCGGCACTCATGAGGTAGGTCACCAGAAAGTAGCCACCGTATGCTGCCAGGAAGATCGCGCAGGTGAGGCCCACGGTGCCGCCGATGCTCATATTTCCGAATATGCTCACCAGCTCGATAATCACCTTAAGTGCCACAAAGGAGTGCGCCAGACCCACTGCCAGCGGGAACAGGAAGAATACCGCCTGCTGCGCCATCACCGAATGGCGAATCTGGCGGTCGTCGCAGCCGATCTGTGCCAGCACACGATAGCTGCGGCTGCCGTCGGCCACGTTGGAGAGTTGCTGGATCGACAGAATCGCCGCGCATGCAACGACCAATACAAAGCCGATGTAGATGGCTAGGTAGCTAATCATGCCGTTCATCTGCGCTGCTTGCGTGTACATCTCGGAGCGTGTGATGAAGATTCCCCACGATCCCGGCTCCTTGCCGTCAACGAGCAGATTGTCGAGCAGAGTGTATTTAATGCTCTCGTCTGCCTCGGTCGTATCCATCCCCTGTTTGTAGTTAACGAGCAGGCTACTGGAATACGGCTGCAGATTGAGTTGGGACAACAGCTCGTCGGCAACGACGACGGTACCCGGATTACTGCCCATCGCCGAGTTGGCGATGGCCGCCGTGTCCTCGTCCGACTTATCAGTTGCGGGCTTGAGCGTATGCCCGCCCAAGGTAAGGGCATGGCCGCCAGCCATATACTTGGTGTACAGGTCGACCAGCTCACCGCCCATATCACACGTAAGCAAGTACTGGTCGCGGCCAATGCTCACCGGCTCCTCGCCCATCATCTGACGCAGCTTGTTGTACTGGCTCGCCGGCGTCACAAACAGACCCATCGCATCGGCCTTGCTACCCCCGAACGCCTTGGGAAGCTTTTCGCCCATGGTCTTGCACATCTCACCCGCAGACACCGAAGGGCTCGAACCGCCAAACGGGTAACTTAGATACGAATCGATCTGCACATGCTCACCGGCAACATCGGCGATATTGACCTTCTTGCCGGTCTCGTCGTTGTTGTCCGCCGACTTGTCCTTACCGTGCCATGCGGAGTACAAATCGACCGTACTATCGGCCAGCACCATGCGATCGGTCTCAGACGGATTGACATACTCTTTGTAGTAGTCGAGCGTATCGGGCGTGTAATAGACATACGTCTGCGACATATCGGCCGGCGTATAGCGCTCCAGATTCTCGTTCATCACATTGGCAATCGACATACCGCACGTCACCGAGGTGATGGCCAAAAACAGGAGCATCGCGATGACGCCCATCGAAAAGCACACCGTGTTGACCTTGGCCGCAAGCTGGCGCACGATAAACATGTTGAGGCCGCGCCAATACACGCCGCGCAGGCTCTGCAGCAGCTTGATAAGCATGCCCGAGAGTCCCCAAAACAGGGCAAAGGTACCCACGGTAACCATAGCGGTCGTAATGCCAAACTGGTTCATGGCCTCTTGCAGCTTGCTGTCCGTCGCGGTTAGCGGGAACCCATCACGTAGCAGACGGTAATAGGCCACGCCCACAAGCACCACGCCCACGGCAAAGATGGCAATCGCGATCCAGGGGTTGCGTGTCTTGATGCTCTCGTTGCGACGCTCGGCACCCATAAGCTCGATGAGTTTGGTACGACGCACGGCGCGAAGGTTCAGCAGTAGCGTGAGCACAAACATTACGAGCATGCAGGCAAGGGTCAGGTTGAACGCATGCACCGAGAAAAAGAAGTGGAAATTGGCGATCTGTGTCTTAAAGAGCGAGGCCGTAAAGAACGTCATGAGCTGGGAGAGTCCCACACCCAGCACAATGCCGGCGACAAAGGCCACAACCGATACTATCACGGTCTCGAGCGCCATGATCGTGGCGACGCGCCCGCGCCCCATACCGAGCACCTGGTACAGGCCAAACTCCTTCTTGCGGCGTTTCATGATGAAGTTATTGGCATACACCATCAAAAAGGCCATGACACCGGCCAAAAAGTACGTCAGGTAGCCGAGCATGCTGCCCATAACCTGCGCCAAGCCCTCTTCATCGATTCCGGCGATGTCGACCTGCATCGAGATGGTATTAAAGGCATAGAAGACCGTGACGCCCAGGGTGAGCGTCAAAAGGTAGACGAGGTAGTCGCGGCCGGCGCGGCGGACGTTGCCCCAAGCGAGTTTACAGAGCATCGGAGCCCTCACCGCCCATCATGGCAACGACCTCCATAATGCGGTCGAAGAACTCGCGGCGGTCGGTGTCTCCGCGGCGCAGCTCGGTGAAGATCTTGCCGTCGCGAATAAACAGCACACGGCTCGTGTAGCTGGCGGCAAAGCTGTCGTGCGTGACCATGAGCACGGTGGCGCGCAGGCGGCGGTTAAGGGCCTCCAGGCTCTCGAGCAGCAGGCGAGCGCTCTTGGAATCGAGGGCGCCGGTGGGCTCGTCGGCCATGATCATGGTGGGGTCGGTGACGAGCGCGCGAGCCGCGGCAACGCGCTGCTGCTGACCGCCGGACATCTGGTAGGGATACTTGTCGAGCACCTGACTGATGGACAGGCGCGCTGCCACATCCTGCACGCGGGTCGAGATCTCTGCCGAGTTTGTGCGGGCGATGGTGAGCGGCAGGGCGATGTTCTCGCGTGCCGTGAGCGTATCGAGCAGGTTGGAGTCCTGAAAGATAAAGCCAAGCTCCTCGCGGCGGAACTGCGAAAGCTTAGCCTGCTTCATGCGCGTCACGTCCTGGCCGTTGATGCGGATCGTGCCACTTGTGGCGCTATCGATGGTCGACACGCAGTTGAGCAACGTCGACTTGCCCGAGCCCGAAGCGCCCATGATGCCAACGAATTCGCCGCGGTTGACGGTAAAGCTGACGTCGTTGAGCGCGCGGGTCACGTTGCCCAGCGCTCCGTATACCTTTTCGAGATGCACGACTTCCAGTACCGGGGTCGCCATGTGCGTGGTTTGCATACCGAGTCCTTTCTTGCGATTAGTCTACGGCATCTATAGTCGCAAGAAGCCGAGTCGGCTACCATCGATATCGCTTACGCTTGCCTTACCGTTGCGTAAGGTAGGGGTAGTCTTTTTGGGACGGGGCTTTTTTAGCTACCCTATCCGTAGCCTTCGAAGCATGAGGCCGCATTTGACATAGGGCAGCTAAAAAAGCCCCGTCCCAAAAAGACTACCCAAATGAGCTACCCTGCCACGTGTCGATGCTGAGAGAGGACTCCTGTTGAAGACTGTTCATGTTGCCGCTGGGATCATTCGCAAGGAAGGATCCGATGAGCTGCTTGCCGTGCAGCGCGGCTACGGCGACATGCAGGGACTTTGGGAGTTCCCCGGTGGCAAGCTCATGCGCGGCGAGACGCCCGAGGACGCCGTACGCCGCGAGCTCATGGAAGAGCTGCAGGTAAAAGTCACCAACCTGCGCGATTTTTACACCGTTGAGTATGACTACCCCGATTTTCATCTCTCCATGGAGTGCTACTACTGCTCGCTCGCCGATGAATCCGATGAGCCCCAGAAGCACGACCGCCAGCTCGATATCCGCTGGATTCCGCGCACCTCGCTTGCCACCGTTGAGTGGATGCCCGCCGACAAAGGGCTTATCGATGCTCTGATTGAGTTGAAGGAAGATCGGCTTGAGGCCAACGGCGCCGCCGATGACGCCACGCCCAACACGGCCGACAAACCCGCCGCCAAACCCAAGCGCGCACCTAAGCGCCGCAGCAAAAAGCGTCCCAAACCAGGTCTGCTCGACGGCATCGATACCTCGGACCTCTCCGCTGACGAGCGCGAACTGGTGCGCCGTCGCGCCGCTATAAAAAAGTCCATGAAGGGCAACAAGCGCGCCAACACCAAACCCGAGCTGCTCGTTCGCCAGCGCCTGCGGGCAGCGGGCCTTACGGGATACCGTCTGGAATGGAAGGTACCCGGCAAGCCTGACATCGCCTTTCCCGGGCGCAAGATCGCCATTTTCGTCAACGGCTGCTTTTGGCATCGCTGCCCTAAGTGCAATCCGAGCCAGCCCAAGCGCAATGTTGAGTTTTGGGAGGCAAAGTTTCGCCGCAACGTCGAGCGCGACCGAGCCGCCATCGACGCGCTTACCCAAATGGGCTGGACGCCCATCACCGTCTGGGAATGTGAGCTCAAGAAAGACCGCATCGACGCCACCATGGAAAAGGTCATCGAACAGGTACGCGCCGCCGCACCGCAGCGCTAACAGCGATCATTCACACGCTCCGCACGTCCGCGCCACATCCGAGCCGCAAACCTTAGAAAGCCCTTAAGCTCAAAACCTTTCAAGAGTGTTATTCGATACCTTTGACCTGCAGTTTCACTGTTATAACAAACCTGATTAAGCCTTTCTTTAGTGCTTCTTTGCAGCAGCCGCGGCATAATACTGCCAACGAACGGGACCTAGCAGCACACCCCGTGCGCAACCTTTTGGTGGACATCGAGGAGGCCGCATAAGCATGCATTCTTCCAATGACGCAGCACAGCAGCCATCCCTAAAACATGCAGACCTTTTCTCCTTCCCTCCGACACAGAGAAACGGCCTCCTCGACTCCCCCACCACAAAAGCCAAACGCTCAACCGATCAGAATCTCAACTTGCGAATATCCTTCGATAAGCTCCAAGCATCCCTAAACAAGTCATTCCCAAACCAAGCCCGGGCATACTAACCCCCACCAACAAAGCGTCCCTAGCGCACCACTATTCCGCCCCAACGCCACAAGGGCGATTGAGCAGGGCCGTCCGGAAACGGAAAAGGGCCTATCTCTCAGAACATTCCGCAGGACGGAGGAAGCCCCGCAGCGCGTAGCGCGCAGCGGGGCTTCCGACATGTCCGAGGACGTTCTGAGAGATAGGCCCTTTTCCGTTTCCAGACGGCCCGGTGGGATCAGAGTACCCTTGCTGTTACTCTGCTTTGCCCACAGAGTTGAGGTTGGTCATGCGGATCTTAACCAGCTCGGTGATCTCACGCATGCCCTCCTTGGCCGGCTTCTTGGGATCGAAGCAGGCGGGGTTCTCGGCCATGTAGGCCATGAAGCCCTTGGTGTAGGCCTGACGCAGCTCGGTAGCGTAGTTAACCTTGCAGATGCCGTTCTTCACAGCCTCGGCAACCTGCTCATCGGGCACACCGGAAGTGCCGTGCAGAACCAGCGGCACGTCGACGGCGTCGCGGATGGCCTTGACCACGGACTGCTCGATGTGCGGATCGCTCGTGTACACGCCGTGGCTGGTGCCAACGCCAATGGCCAGCGAGGTGCAGCCGGTGCGCTCGACGAACTCCTTGGCCTCGGCAGGATCGGTGTAGGGGCTCTCGCCCTCAACCGCGGGACCGTCGTCCTCCTTGCCGCCAACCTTGCCGAGCTCGGCCTCGACGGGCACGCCCATGGCGCGGCCAGCGTCGGCGACGGACTTGGTCAGGGCAATGTTGTCCTCAAAGGACTCGTGCGAGCCGTCGATCATGACGGAGGTGTAGCCCGTGCGGAAAGCCTGCATGCAGCGGTCATAGCCATCGCCGTGATCGAGGTGCAGAGCGACGGGCACGGAAGCGCGCTCGGCAGCGGCCTTCACCATGCCGTAGAAGTAGTCCAGACCAGCGGTCTTGATGGTGCCCGGGGTGGTCTGCATGATGACGGGGGACTTGGTCTCCTCGGCAGCGGCCAGAACGGCCATAACAAACTCGAGGTTCTCGACGTTGAACGCGCCGACGGCGTAGTGGCCGGCCTGAGCGTCCTTGAGCATCTTTTCGGTGGTAACAAGTGCCATGAGCGTTTGCTCCTCTCCCTCGCCCGCATCTGGACATCGGGCGTAGTTGTTCACAAGGCGTTTTACCTTGCGTTTTACTGCGCTCATTGTATGAAATTCAGCGGCTTTGCACGTGCGAGATATTGAGTCCATGCAGGCCAATACAGTCGTTTTTGAAAAGTAAACGGAAGGAATCGGAACCGAGTGGGTGTGTTCGATATTGAATTTTGAGCGTTTAGCGTCTTTCTTTTATAGAAAAGATAAGTAATCGAAAGGTGTTTTCTTACTCAAAAAGAAAATGAACGAAAATAGAGTCAACACAATTCCTGCAAATTTAGCCGAGAATGGAGCAAATATGGCCCAAGCTACCAACCGTGCTTTTGCTGACGAGCGCCGTACCGCCATTATGGAAATACTCGAGCATAACGCCTCGGTGCAGGTAGCAGAAATCGCCCAGACCTTTGGCGTGTCCTCCGTCACCGCCCGCGCCGACCTGGACGCGCTCGCCGAAGCAGGCAAGCTGCGTCGCACACATGGTGGTGCCGTATCGCTCCACAAACGCCTGACCGTCTCCACGCAAGATCGCCGCATCAATGTCAACGTCGCCGCCAAGCAGGCCATCGCGCAAAGCGCCATCGAGCTCGTTAATGACGGCGACAGGCTGCTCGTCGACTCGGGCACCACGGCGCTCGAATTCGTCCGGCTCCTCGATCAGCGCGACGGCATCACCGTTATCACGGCCGACATTACCATCGCCGATTTTATTGACGAGAGCATGCCCTCGGTCGATGTCGTCATGCTGGGCGGGGCACTGCGCAAAGGTCATCGCTATCTGTACGGCCCACTTACCATGCAGGCGCTCCAAAAGGTCCACGCCGACCTTGCCGTCATGTGTCCTGGCGCTTTTGTTCCCGGCTGCGGCTTTACGACCGACTTTCCTCAGATGGCCGAGACCAAAGCGGCTATGGTCGGTGCCGCCCGTCAAAGCGTCGCCCTCATGGACGCCAGTAAGGTCAACGGACGCGGCATGTACCGTTTTGCCGAGCTTGCCGACGTCGACATCATCGTGATGGACAGCGACCCCGACGCCGCCGTCGCCACCTCAATCGCCGAGGCCGCCGACAGCGCACGTCCAGCCCTCATCATCGCCGGCGCTTAAACAAAAACCACCACAAAGGGCCTGTCCCCTTTGTGGTGGTTTTGCCCGTTAAAAGCGAAATATCGCTACTTGGAAAGCTCGTCGGCGAGGGCCTCGATCTGGGCGCGTGATGTGTCGTTGAGCGAGCCCAGCACGGTCACCTTGTTCTGCGCCAGGGTGATGTCCTTCATGCCCTCGAGCTCCTTGGTCATAACCTTGGCAGCGGCGGGCGTCCAGGAACCGGCCTCGACGAGCGCCACGGTGCGGTTCTGGTAGGCATGCTCGGCGAGCGTGTGGATAAAGGTGCTCATGAATGGGAAGATCTCGCCCTGATAGGTGATGGAGGCGAGCACCAGGCGGTCATAGCGGAACGCATCCTCAACGGCCTCGGCCATGTCGTCGCGAGCCAGGTCAAAGACGGAAACCTTCTGGCCGCGAGCCTCGAGCGCTGCGGCGAGCTCCTCGACGGCAGCCTTCAGATGTCCATACACACTCGCATAGGCAATCGTGATGCCCTCGTCCTCGGGCTGATAGCTCGACCAGGTGTTGTAGGTGTCAAGGTAATAGCCCAGATTCTCGGTAAGGACAGGACCGTGGAGCGGGCAGATGATCTGAATATCCAGATCGGCAGCCTTTTTGAGCACGGCCTGCACAAACTTGCCGAACTTTCCCACGATGCCAAAGTAGTAGCGGCGAGCCTCGCAAGCCCAGCCCTCGGGATCCTCGATGTCGTTGGCGCCAAACTTGCCAAAGCCGTCGGCGCTAAAGAGCACCTTGTCGGTGGCCTCATAGGAGAAGAGCACCTCGGGCCAGTGAACATTGGGGGCGCCGATAAAGGTCAGGCTGTGGCCGCCCAGGTCGAGCACATCGCCCTCTTTGACAACCATTTTGCGCTCGGGGAAGTCGGTGCCAAAGTAGTTGACCATCATGCGGAAAGCACCCATGCTGGCCACAATCTGCGCCTGGGGATAGCGCTCCATAAAGGCGGCGATACCGGCGGAGTGATCAGGCTCCATATGATGGATGACCAGGTAGTCGGGCGTACGGCCATCGAGCGCGGCCTCGAGGTTGCCGAGCCACTCGTCGACAAAACCACCGTCGACCGAATCGGCGACAGCGATTTTATCGCCCAAGATAACGTAGCTGTTGTATGCCATACCGTTCTCGGACACATCGTACTGGCCCTCGAACAGGTCAATGTCGTGGTCGTCGACGCCAATGTAGCGGATATCCTTGGTGATCTCCATCAGACAAAGCCTCCTAGATAGACAAAATAACTTGTCTATCATAGCACTTGGCAGCATTCCAACTGTTATCTGCCGGCATCCTTACCGATTGTTATTGAAATACGATAAATCGTCGTTTACCTGCGCAAACTATGAGCGTGGCATCGCCGTGCTATGTCGAATAATGAGCTGGCCGGGAATACGGATAGCAACGGTTTTGCCCGCCGCACCCGCCTCGGGAACCGCGTGCTCAAACACCTCGCGTCCACGCTGATGTAAATCGAATCGAACGGTCGTGAGCTCGTTATGCGCGACAAAGTCGTCGAGCGAATCGTCGACGCCCACCACGCTTACGTCCTCGGGCACGCGCAGGCCGCTATCACGCAGCGCGGCAATCGCGCCATTTGCCATCTGATCGTTTGCCGCATAGATCGCCGTCATGGTGCGATCGTGCTCGGCCAGGTACCTGCCGGCCTCGTAGCCGCTGTTGGCAGACCAGTCGCCCTCGAGCGGCGCCTGCGGCTTAATGTGCTTATGCTCGAGCGCATCCTGCCAGCCGGCGCGACGAAATTGCTCGTCGACCGAGAACGACGGGCCGCCAATATAGCGAATTTGCTCGTGCCCCAGCTCAAACAGATGATCCATAAGCAAGAGCGAGCAGCCGTAATGGTCGGAGTCGACCGTGGTCACGCGCGGATGCGCGTACATGGTAACAATAACCGTGCCAATGCCCGGCAGCGGATCAAACGTCTCAAAATCGGGCGCCATGCGGCTCATGCCGATGATAATGCCGTCCACCGGCAGCGCAGCCATACGACGCGTGGCCTCGGCAAGCGAAAACTCCTCGGTCTTGGACATCTCGACCAGCGTGATGGCGCAATTATGCTCGCGAGCAGCGCTGGCGATGCCGTCGATCATTGAGAGGTTGCCAAACTTGGTGATATCGTTGACGCACAGACCGACCGAATGGTAACGGCCGTCGCGCAGCGAGCGACCGGCATAACTCGGACGAAAACCGAGCTCTTGCATAGCGGCCTGCACGCGCTGGCGCGTCTGCTCGTTAACGTTGGGCAAGCCGTTGGCGACGCGCGAAACCGTCTGCTGTGAAACACCGGCAGCGCGGGCGACGTCGGCCATGGAGACCGGACGCGTACCTGTATCGTTGGACGAGTGCCTTGCCACAGAATCACCTTCACCCTTGCGAAATCTGAATAGCGTGCATGCCGACCCGGGCAGAAACACACCCCACGCCGAAGCCCGCTATCGTCGGACGCATGTTAACGTACTCTACTTTTTCTATCTGTATCTCTTCTGCTTTATAAGTCCATACGGCGGTACCGTTCACGGCTGTAATTCTACCGACTACCAGATTCTCAAAAAGTGACAAGCGATCTGTTATGAGTACGTTAACATAGCCCGTAACGTGCGGCATCGTGAACACTTGGTTCATGCCGCTTCAAGCTGTTAACGTACTCATAGCGACGCAAAACTCGCCCGTGCGCGCCAAGGAAAGGACTCCCATGACCACCCCCGACGAAAAGACACTCACCTTGCTCACCAAGCTGTTTGAGGAGGAGTTTGGACCCATCGGCGACCGCCAGGTGCTCTACGTGCACGCACCCGGCCGTTCCGAGATCAGCGGCAACCACACCGATCACGAGGGCGGCCATGTTATCGCCGGCTCGCTCGATGTCGCCGTTGACGGTATCGCCGTGGCAACCGACTCCAACAAGATCCGCGTCGCCGACGAGGGCTATCCTACCTTTGAGATCACGCTCGATACGCTAGATGTTCAGGAGTCCGAGAAGGGCACGTCCGCAAGCCTCGTCCGCGGCATGGCCCATGAAATCGCTGCTCTGGGCGTTGAGCCCCAGGGCTTCGACTTCGCCTTCACCTGCTCCGTCCCCTCGGGCGGCGGTCTTTCCAGCTCTGCCGCCGTCGAGGCGGCGTACGGTCGTGCCATGGAGACGCTCTGGGGCGCACCCGCCATCGAGCCCGTCGCGCTCGCCCAGATGAGCCAGCGCACCGAGAACAACTATTACGGCAAGCCCTGCGGTCTGATGGACCAGGCCGCCGTGTGCCTGGGCGGCCTCGCCTACATGGACTTTGAGGACCAGGCTCAGCCTAAAACCCAGAAGCTCGAACTCAACTTTGAGGATCACGGCTACGCGCTCGTGCTCGTTAAGGTTGGCGCCGACCATGTGGCCGCCACCGACGACTACGCCGCCGTTCCGCGCGAGATGCAGGACGTCGCCGCCGAGTTTGGCAAGACGCGCCTGTGCGAGGTAAACGTGGCGGATTTTGACGCCAAGCTCCCTGAGCTACGCGCCAAGCTGGGCGACCGCGCCTGCCTGCGCGCCGTTCACTACTGGTACGAGAACGGCCTGGTCGATAAGCGCTGGGCAGCCCTTAGCGCCGGCGACATCGACCAGTTCCTGGTCCTGACGCGCGAGTCCGGTGCCAGCTCCGCCATGTACCTGCAGAATGTCGTCGCCAAACTGGGCTCCGAGCAACCTTCCATGTATGCCTTGGCGCTGGCCGAGCATGTGCTCGACGGCCGCGGCGCCGTCCGCATCCACGGTGGCGGCTTTGGTGGCACCATCCAGGCCTTCGTGCCGCTCGACCTGGTCGACACCTTCATCACCAAGATGAACGGCTGGCTGGGCGAGGGCTCTGCCCGCCACTACGCAATTTCTGACAAGGGGGCTTACGCGGCATGGCTGTAATGACTGATGTGCGCGAGGCCGCGCAGGGCCTGATTGAGTATGCCATCCATCGATCCATGATCGGACAGGATGACCGCATCTGGGCCTACAACACCATTCTCGAGTGCATCGGCGCCACGGGTCCTGCCCTCGACATGGCTTGGGCGATGCAGAACGAGAAGCTCTCGCTCTTGCACCCCGATACGCTCCCCAATTTTGACCTGGAGGGCACGCTTGCCGCGCTTTCCGAGGACGCCGTTGCCAACGGCGCTGCCGAGGACACGGCGTCGGGCCGCGACCGCATCGCCATGCGCATCATGGGCGCGCTCATGCCGAGGCCTTCGGTTGTAAACGAGGAGTTCAACGGACGCATGGGCGTCAACGAGCCCCGCGCCGCGACCGACTGGTTCTATGGTCTGTGCTGTGACGCCGGTTACGTGCGCCGCGCCGCCATCGCGCGCAATATCAGATGGAGTACCCCCACCAACTGGGGCGACCTGGAAATCACCATCAACCTGTCGAAGCCCGAGAAGGACCCGCGCGACATTGCCGCGGCCGGCGCCGCAAAGAACACGGGCGAGAAGTATCCCGCCTGTCAACTGTGCATCGAGAACGAGGGCTACCCTGGACGCTCCGCCGCAGCCGACGGCGGCGCCCATCCCGCTCGCCAGAACCTGCGCGTTATCCCCATCCAGCTCAACGGCGAGCGCTGGGGCTTCCAGTACAGCCCGTACGCGTACTTTAACGAACACTGCATTGCTATGAGCGCCGAGCATCGCCCGATGCACGTCGACCGTAAGGGACTGACCTGCCTGCTCGATTTTGTGGACCTGTTCCCGCACTACTTTATTGGCTCCAACGCCGACCTGCCCATCGTGGGCGGCTCGATTCTGTCGCACGACCACTTCCAGGGCGGCGCGCACGAGTTCCCCATGATGCATGCCACCGAAGTCTCGAAGTTTAACGTGTCCGGCTTTGACCAGGTCAGCGGCACCGTGTTGCAGTGGCCGCTTTCGGTGCTGAGACTGCGCTCGCACGACCGCGCCCAGCTGCTCGACGCCGCCGAGAAGATTATCCTCGCCTGGCGCGAGTGGACCGATGAGTCTGTGGGCGTCATCGCGCACACAGCCGACGGCGTGGCGCATAACACTGTGACGCCCGTCATCCGCCGCGTCGACTCTCGCGGCAATGCCGGCGGCAAGATTTACGAGGCCTACCTGGCGCTTCGCTGCAACATCACAACCGACGAGCATCCGCTGGGCGTATTTCACCCGCATGCCGAGTACCACCACATCAAGAAAGAGAACATCGGCTTGATCGAGGTCATGGGCCTGGCCATTTTGCCGCCGCGCTTGGTTCCCGAGCTCGGCGCTGTCCGCGAGCACTTGCTGGCAGCCAAGGCCGATGTCAGTTACGACCTTGCCGGCGCGCTCGAGGGCGACGACCTTTGCCGCAGCCACGCCGCATGGGCCGAGGATGTCTTTGCCCGCCGCGCCGACGAGCTTACGGCGGATAGCGCCATCGACATCCTGCACGAGGAGGTCGGCATGGTGTTTGGCCACGTGCTCGACAACGCCGGCGTCTTTAAATGGGACGAAGCCGGTCGCGCCGCCCAGCAGCGCTTTATCGACTCGCTGTAATGATCCCTTGGGGACGGAGGAAAACGAATCATTTCGTCTTCAAGACAACGGCGCCCGCCGGCAACATCGCCGGCGGGCGCCGTTTTTGGTGCAAGGGCAGCTAATTTGGGACGGGGCTATTTTGACTACTTTGCATCTAGAAGTAGTCAAAATAGCCCCGTCCCAAATTAGCTGCCTCTCATGAGAGTGGAAAATCTCCCACTCTAAGCCCGCTTGCGAGCCCAAAATGGGAGATTATCCACTCTCGTTTTGTTCGGTACGCCGTAACTCTAAAGTTCGGTTACCTCTACGCTGTTGTAGACCTCGTCCCAGCGGTCCATGACCAGGTGGCCGGTCTTGGGATCCATGGCGTTGAGCTTGCCGCAGGTATTGGCGGTCTTGAGCACCGTGACGTCGTCGGCACCAGCAGCAATGGCATGCGCAAAACCGGCGATGGTCGAGTCACCGGAACCCGTCGCGTTTACAGCCGCAATCGCGGGCGTCTTGGCGCGGAACGCGCGGCCCTCATGGAATCCTACCGAACCGGCAGCGCCCATCGAAACGACGACCCAGGGAATACCGGCAAAACGGTCATCGGCGGCGAGCGCTTCGCGCAGGGCATCGACATCATCAGTCGTAAAGGACGTACCCAGCAGGCCGTTAATCTCGGTCAGGTTGGGCTTTACGAGCTCAGGCTTAGCGTCGGACTCCAGCGCGGCCTCCAGCGATGCACCCGAGGTGTCGAGCAGCACCTTGGCACCCGCCTCCTCGGCGATCTTGACGAGCTCGGCATAGTAGCCGGCATCGACGCCACGCGGCAGCGAGCCCGAAAGCGTCACAACGTCCGCCTTCGCTGCAAGCTCGGCAAACTTGGCCGTAAAGGCCTCGAGCTCGGCCGGAGCGATCTGCGGGCCGCTCTCCAGCAGCTCGGTCTGATTACCCTCGTGCAGAATATTCAGGCAAATGCGCGTCTCACCGGCGATGGGCACAAAGTCGTTCTTGACGCCGTCGGCATCCATGAGCTCGGCCATATAGGCACCCATGTGACCGCCAAGCAGGCCAGTCGCGAGCACATCGTCGCCCAACTGCAGCAGCACACGGCTCACGTTGAGGCCCTTGCCGCCAGCGGTCTTTTCGGGCGTCACACGGTTCACGTCGTCGATGATCAGCTTGTCGAGCTGATAGCGCGTATCAATCGACGGGTTCATGGTAACGGTCAGAATCATATTGAACTCCTGTTTCCGGGGCACGACACGCGCGACCCCAAACATACGATAGCTCGTTAAAGGATCTCGATCTCAAAGCCGCGGGTGACGGTCTCCCCCGGCTTGGCCACCAGGCAGCCGCGCTTGTGCTCCAGAATATCGTCCTCGTCGGAGCAGGTGGACAGGCCGCCCCACGGTTCCACGGCCACAAAGTCACCCTCGGGCTTGCTCCACACAATCAGGTACGGCATATCGGGGAACGTCAGGCGCACGCCCTTGTCCTCGGTCTTCTTGGTCAGCGTAACCACGCGGCTCTCGAGCACGTCAAAGATGGTCTCCGCGAAGTCAAAGAGTTCGTGGGTCAGCGGCAGGTCATGGCCAACCATCGGGTTCTTGCTGCGATGCTCAACATCAATCAGGCCCGTCGAGGGAACGGCAGTGCAGAGGTCGGTGGCCTCACGCTGCTCAAAACGAAGCTCGTAGTCGTCATAGGACTCGCCCTCGTCGAGCGGGCACTTAAAGCCGGGGTGACCGCCCACAAAGAACGGCATGTCCTCGGTGCCCTCATTGGTCACCTCGTACGACACGTCAACCTTTTCCGAATCGATCGTGTAACGAGCAACGATCTTAAACGGATACGGGTACTGCTCGAGCAACTCGGCATGGTCGGCAGAGCTTAAGCTCAGCGCAACCATGTTGTCGCTCTGTTCCTCGAGCTTCCACTCCTGCTTGCGCGCAAAGCCGTGGCGGACGAGCTTTACCTCGCGGCCGCCCATGGTCATTGCGTGGCCGTCACGAAGGCCACCGCAGATCGGGAAGCAAATGGGGGCCTGGCCCGACCAGACTGCCGGATCACCCTGCCACAGGTACTCACGGCCGTTGGCCGCAATAGAAGTGAACGACCCGCCCGCCGTGCTCAGTGCCACGCGGATAGAACCGTTATCAAGAACAAACTCCATAGGAGCCTTCCCTTTCTTACGACAGCCCACCAAGTCAATAGGGCTGATAGAAAACCGGCCCGCGCCCCCTCACAGAAACGCGAGCCGTCAATTGAAAAGCTGCAGAATGCCGGGTACCGCCAAGAGCGAAGCACTCAAGCCAAGCAAGCAAACGTGTTATCGGAGCAGCTTACTGAACCAGAAAGCTTCGCAACAACAGCGGTAACCCCACAGGTGCCCCCAACGTCAGCGAGCGGCGATCAGGTGCCCCAGGTCGCCGCGAAAGAGGAGCGACGCGTACTTCATGTACGCGAGCGACGGTTTGAGTGGCGAGATGGGGTGCCTGGGCGTCGCGCAGCGTCGACCCGTTACGCGGTTTGGCAAAACCGCGTAACCCCACTAGTCGTGGTATTCGCCGCGGTCCCACTTCTCCAGGAACTCGTCAAAGAAGTGCGGGTCAGTCTGAGCCTCGGCGTCGGCCTTATTGCAAGCATCGATCTTGGCGATCAGGGCATCGTGCTCGGGGGTCTTCTCGTAAGGCTCCTCCAGGAAGGCAAGCATGATGTCGGCCATCAGGAACTCGCCGGTGATCTTGCCACCAAAGCCCACGATGTTGGCGTTGAGCTCGCGACGGGCATACAGGGCAGAGGTCATGTCGCGAACCAGGGCACAACGGGCGCCGGGAACCTTGTTGACGGCGTTGGTGATGCCGATGCCGGTGCCGCACAGGGCCACGCCAAAGTCGGCCTTGCCGCTGGCAACAGCCTCGCCCACGGCCTTACCGTAGATGGGATAATGCGTACGGGTGTGGCTGTAGGTGCCGCAGTCGAGCACCTTGTAGCCAGCCTGCTCCAGGCGGTCGGCCAGATAGATCTTCTCGTCCGTAACGATATGGTCGCAACCGATTGCGATGGTCTTCTTCATCAGAACGTCCTTTCGTCTGAATTCACAAGTTGAGGTAG
The DNA here is from genome assembly GCF_052067375.1 of Collinsella sp. HCP3S3_E11. Lineage (NCBI taxonomy): Bacteria > Bacillati > Actinomycetota > Coriobacteriia > Coriobacteriales > Coriobacteriaceae > Collinsella > Collinsella sp. HCP3S3_E11. The sequence goes on from NZ_JBQHQI010000015.1 coordinate 18,605, forward strand.
AAGTTCGAGTTCTCGGTGGCTCTCGTTAGGCCATCTTGTTGAGCATGTCGACACGGATCTGGTGACGGCCGCCGGCGTACTGTGCACGCAGGAACTCGCGGGCGATCTTCTTGGCGACCTCGGTGCCCACAACGCCCGGGCCCATGGTGACCATGCGCGAGCCGTTGTGCTCGCGGGTCATGTAGGCGGAACGCTCGTCGGAAATGTTGGCGACGACCATGCCCTTGATCTTGACGGCGGCCATATAGGAGCCGACACCGTACTTATCGAATGCGAAGCCCTGGGAATCCTTGTGCTCCAGCAGGTCCTTGGCAACGGCGGTAGCGGAATCGACAAAGTCCGCGGCAGGGGTCTCGGAATAGTCGACGACCTCGTGACCATCGGCGATGAGCATCTCCTTGATGGACTCCTTCATCGACATGCCGTCGGCATCGGAAGCGATTACAACCCTCATGACATCCTCCTTGAGAGATACGCAGGTGCGTTGTTTCTGTTTGGAAGTGTTGAATCTCGTTCAGGTCCGGGCATCTGAATGTGCGATTCTTCACTGTTCATGTTTATTTGAACACATTCGAACAGTAACTGCAACAACTTTTTGTTTATCTTTGTTCTTTTTTGAACAAATACCGTTCACGGATGATTGCTGACCGTTTGGACCGGGCGCGGGCGTAGCGACCATGTGTTCAACAAACAAAAGGGCGGCCGAGAACGTGTCTCGGCCGCCCTTCGGCGGTATTCCCCGGTATATACAGCTGTTTTAGCTACTAGGACTGCCCGCCCTTCTTGGCATGCTTGGACGGAGTGCCCAGAAAGCGGCCCGTCAAATAATTCGTCGGCCCGGAAATATCAATCCCCAGCAGTGTGTGCCCCAGCCACAAAAACGCCGCGAGCACCAGCAATGGGATAACGCACGAGGTCACTATCATCACGATGACACCTTCGATCAGATCGGTCACCTGCTGCACAATCTCATCGGTCATCTGCTTGGCGCCGCTGGTCACCGTCGTGACGAGACCCGAGGCACCGTCGGCAAGCTGTTCAAGCACGTTCTTGGACTCTGCGGACTCAGTCTTTTTCTTGGTTGCTTTGGAGTTATCGCTATCTGCCGCACTCGCAGCGTCAGTCGCCTTTTGCTCGGCCGCCTCGATGCTCACTCGATACGTTTCATCGACCTTCTGCGACACCCATACGCTCGCGGGCACCAACACCATGCTAATGATGGCGACCACCAGCACACGCGTTGCCACGCGACGAATGACCGTGCTCGTGCTCCAGCGTCCGTGAATGCCAAGCGACGCTGCAAAGAGCACCAGCGCAAACGGGATCAGGATGCCCAGGCCAACCGACCACAAAATCGTGAGTAAATATTTCTCTAGGTATAGCACGGCAAGCACGATACCAAGATTACCCGAAAGCTGAGCGAGCTGCTCGGCAACCGGCGTTCCCGTATCACCCGGCAGCGCGGTAATGCCCGCAGATAGGGCGACGCACGAGGTCGTGAGCGCCAATACATTGCCCTTCTTTTGATCGATGACCTCGACGGTAGAGTCCCAAGTCTTGGTATCGGCAAAATGCGGACGAGCCACAAACCCCGACAGCAGCGCCAGTACCACGAGCGCAACGATGAGGCCAATCTGCAGTTTTTTGTTTGCGCACACGACATCGGATAGGCTGGGCTGCAGCTCGGTCACCGTTGTTTGCTCGGTTATCTGGACAGGACGCCCATGAGCCATCTCGCTCGCGTCTCTCTTTTGAATCGATCCGTTGTCCGGCATTTGGATACCTCCTCATTCCGGCCTGTATTGCGGATGGAAGTATACCCACCCAGCGAAAAACCGAACGGCAAGAGGCGCAACAGACTGCTGCATGGCCTGCCCTCCATGAAATGGGCCCATCTACTACGTTTAACCGCCTATCTCCGACCATGCCCCGTGGCGTAAAAACAAAACCACAGGTAGAACGCTTGCAGTTTTTCATGAAACGCAGGTGTGTTCGGGGGTATCGGGTTAAACGTAGTAGATGCGCCAGTTTCGTGGCGACGCTGCCAACCGATCCCCTGGGGACGGAGGAGAACGGATCATTTTGGGCCGTCAGCCCCTATTTCACCGCAACTTGGAGGAGGACAGAAAAAGCCCTGCCGCGGATAGCGGCAGGGCTTTTGGAAGGGGCTTGGTTGTGAGGGCTCGTTAGGCGAGCTTGGCCTCGAGCTCGGCGATGCGCTTGTAGGCATCGATGGTAAAGCGGGCCTGCTTCTCCAAGATCATAGTGGTCATGAGGGTGTCCTGAGCGTGAGCCATGATGAAGGTCATCTCCATCTCGCCGCCGCCGGCCTCCTGCGAAAGCAGCTTGGTCTGCGTGTCGTGGGCGCCGATAAGTGCATCGCTGGCATCCTTGTGCAGCTGTTCGGCCTTCTCAAAGTCACCCTCGCGAGCAGCATCGAGCGCTGCAAGCAGATCGGTCTGGGCGTCACCTGCGTATGCGACAATCTCGAATCCAACCATCGAGATTTCTTCTTTGGTTGCCATATTGCGTTCCTTTCACATATGAACCAACGGAGAGCATCGCGTCCGGGCATCCGCGCTGCGCTGTGTATGACAGAAACATTAACATTCAAACAATAAAGAACAATACAAAACGTAATTTCGAGCTATGAACGGTCACTTTTAACCCGCGAACGGTTTCCAAACCATTTCGAACAATATCAAACATGATTAACGGAAACCCAAACAGGACCGCGCCCTAACGCAAATCGCGCACCGTATCGCCCTCTACGAGCACGCCGGGGATCAGCATGTGCTCCACGCCAGACGCAACTCCCTCGGCGCCGGCGATCTTGTCGACTGCCCACATGCCGACACGCTTGTTGTCAAAGCGCACGGTGGTCAGGCGACGATCGGGCACGATGTCGCCCAGACTATCATCAACCCCCACCACGCTCACGTCCTCGGGCACACGCCTTCCGCGCGACTCGAGTCCGCGAATGCAGCCGTAGGCCATGGCGTCATTGGAGGCATAGATGGCAGTACAGGTCGGATCGTCCGCCAGAGCCTGGCCTGCGGCATATCCACTCCGCGCCGTCCAGTCGCCACGGATGAGTCGCGGCAGCTCAATACCATGCGCGCGCAATGTCTCGCGCCAGCCCTCCTCGCGCTGCATGCCCGAAAGCGAGCGTTCGGGACACGAGATAAAGTGCACGGTCTTGTGCCCCTGCCCCAGCAAGTACTCGACAACCTGGCGCGAGCAATCGAACTGATCGTTATCGACCGTCGAGCACAGCGGGTGCTCCAGCATGGTAACGAGCACCGTCTGCATACCAGGCAGCGGCTCAAAGGTGCCAAAGTCCGCCGGCATGCGATTCATGATCACAACCATGCCATCCACCGGCAGTGCGCTCATGCGCGACGATGCGCTCTCGAGGGTATACGGATGTCCATCTACTTTAGTGAGGGTAATGGCGTAGCCGTGCTTATCGGCGGCGGCGGCAAAGCCCTCCATACGGTCGAGGTTGCCGGTACCGGTAATGTTGAACATGGCGACGCCGACGGTCTTAAACTTGCCGCGGCGCAGCGATCGACCGGCAAAATTGGGGCGATACCCCAGCTCGCGCATGGCGGCACGCACGCGCTCCTTGGTCTCGGGGCGCACGCTGGGTGAATCGTGGACGGTGCGCGAGACCGTCTGTTCTGAGACGCCCGCGAGGAGCGCCACATCCTTAACGGAAACCGATTTTTTAACAGCGGCCATAGGTCGATCTTTCTATGTCAACGATGCCATTGGTGGCACCCTACGCAGTCAAATGAAACGTCTTCAAGTATATCTAACGCCTCCCCCACCATACGCTCACCACCCAAAACCTACCGTTCACCGACATTTTTGCTTCCCCGAACGGCTTTTATCGCCCAAATGTTAACGTTGCCATTGTGCAAATACAGAGCCACCGGGCGGCTCAAACGTTTGCGCGCAAGAAATCGACGGTCCGCAGGCACAGGGGCCATCGGTTCGCGTCTTATTTTGTGTCACAAAATGGCAACGTCAACATTTTGGCAACCAAACGTCAAAAGCTGCTATCGTTGCTAACCCACCGACTCTTAGGAGCTTTGCATGGAGCAACTCATCGCCACCATCGAAAAGGGCCAGCCCTTTTTCAACGCGATCGCCCGCAACAAGTACCTCAAGGCGATCCGCGACGGTTTTATCTCCGTCATCCCCATCATCATCTTCTCGTCCATCTTCTGCCTGGTAGCCTCGGTCCCCAACATCTGGGGTTTCTACTGGCCCGATGACATCAACAACGCCCTGTGGAAGTGCTACAACTACTCCATGGGCATCCTGGCCATCGCCTGCGCCGCTACCACGGCCAAGCATTTCGCCGACGCCCAGAACCGCGATCTGCCCAAGAATAACCAGATCAACTTTATCTCGTGCATGTGCGCGGCCATCATCGGCTTCTTGCTCCTTTCGAGCGACACCATCGCCACGGATGCCGCCAGTGGCTTCAACACCACCTACCTTGGTTCCAAGGGCCTACTGACCGCCTTCATCGCTGCGTTTGTGACCGGCATCATCTACAAGTTCTTTATCAAGCGCAACATCACCGTCAAGATGCCCGAGCAGGTTCCGCCCAACATCTCGCAGACCTTTAAGGACATCATCCCCTTCTCCGTCTGCATCACCGTCTTTTGGGTCTTTGACATCGTCTTCCGCGCTGCCTTTGGCTTCTGCTTTGCCCAGGGCGTCATCCAGGTGTTCCAGCCCCTGTTCACCGCTGCCGACGGCTACATCGGCCTTGCTGTGATTTACGGCGCCATGAGCCTGTTCTGGTTCGTGGGCGTCCACGGCCCCTCGATCGTCGAGCCCGCCATCGCCGCCGCCCTCGTTTCCAACATGACCGACAACCTGGCTGCGTTCCAGGCCGGCCAGCACGCTTCCGCTGTCCTGACCCAGGGTGCCCAGTACTTCGTCGTCTGCATGGGCGGCACCGGCGCCACGCTCGTCCTGGTCTTTATGTTCTGCTTCCTGGCCAAGTCCCAGGAGATGCGCGCTGTCGGTAAGGCCGCCATCGTCCCCGTGTGCTTTGCCGTCAACGAGCCGCTGCTGTTCGCCGCGCCTATCGTGCTCAACCCCGTCTTCTTTGTCCCGTTTGTCTTTGCCCCGATCGCCAACATCTGGATCCTCAAGATCTTTATCGACTTCTTGGGCATGAACGGCTTTATGTACACCCTGCCTTGGACCGTCCCCGGCCCCATCGGCACCATCATGGGCCTGGGCTTCCAGCCGCTCGCCTTTGTGATGCTCGCCCTTATCCTGGTCGTCGACTTCGTTCTGTACTATCCGTTCTTCCGTGCCTATGACGCCCAGAAGTGCGCCGAGGAGGCCGAGATTTCCCAGGAGGAGCTCGCCGCCAAGAACGCCGAGAAGGCCGCCAAGCTCAACGATGCCTTCCAGGGCAAGGCCGACGCCAAGAGCGTTGCCGCCGGCGCTGCTGCCGAGGCCGTGGAAGCCGGCGCTCCCGCCGCTTCCGCAGCACCCGCTGCCGAGGCAACGGCCACCAGCGACCTCAACGGCAAACGCGTGCTCGTGCTCTGCCAGGGTGGCGGTACCTCGGGCCTGCTCGCCAACGCGCTGGCCAAGGCCGCCAAGGAGCGCGGCATCAATCTTGAAACCGCTGCCGAGGCCTATGGCAACCACGTGGACATGCTCCCCGACTTCGATCTGGTCGTCCTGGCCCCGCAAGCCGCAAGCTACCTGGCCGACCTGCAGAAGGACTGCGAGCGCGTGGGCAACAAGTGCGTCGCCTGCCGCGGTAAGCAGTACATTGAGCTTTCCCAGAACGGCGATAAGTCTCTCGCCTTCGTAAGCGAACAACTCTCGAAGTAAGTAACGCACAGGGCCAGCCGACCATCCAAGACCGGCTGGCCCTTCGATTTAGACGATTGGATCATCATGTCCGTTAACCCTGCTAGCGTCACCAACCCGCCTGCGCAGTTTCCCGAGGACTTTGTCTTTGGCGGCGCCACTGCTGCCTACCAGGTAGAGGGCGAGACCCGCACCCACGGTAAAGGCAAGGTTGCCTGGGACGACTTCCTGGAGGCCCAGGGGCGCTTTTCCCCCGATCCCGCTTCGGACTTCTACAACCAGTACCCCGTCGATCTGGAGCTGTGCGAGGAGTTCGGCATCAACGGCATTCGCCTCTCCATTGCCTGGAGCCGCATCTTCCCCAACGGCACCGGCGAGATCAACCCCGAGGGCGTGCAGTTCTACCACGATCTCTTCGCCGAGTGCCACAAGCACCACGTTGAGCCGTTTGTCACGCTGCATCACTTCGACACGCCGCTTGCCCTCTTTGAGAAGGGCGACTTCCTCAACCGCGAGACCATCGATGCCTTTGTGGACTTTGCCACCTTCTGCTTTAAGGAGTACGCCGACCAGGTGACCTACTGGTTCACCTTTAACGAGATCTGGGCCGATGCCTCCAACACCTACATCGAGGGCACCTTCCCCGGCGGCGTCAAGGCGCATCTGGCCGAGGCTTTCCAGTGCGAGCACAACATGATGCTCGCCCACGCCAAGGCCGTACTGGCCTTCCACAACGGCGGTTTTAAGGGCAAAATCGGCGTCATTCAGTCGTTGGAGTTTAAGTATCCGCTCAACGAGAACGACCCCGCCGACATCAAAGCCGCCAACAACGAGCACGTGTTGCAGAACCAGTTCTTGCTCGACGCCACCTTCCGCGGCGACTACGCGCCCGACACCCTCGAGTGCGCCAACCGTCTGGCTGCCGTCTCGGGCGGCACCATCGAGATCCTGGACGAGGACCTCGAGATTATGCGCGAGGCCGCGCTCTACAACGACTACCTGGGCGTCAACAACTACCAGTGCCGCTTCTTGAAGGCTTACGACGGCGAGAACGACCTGCACCACAACGGTACGGGCGAGAAGGGCACCGGCCGCTGGCGCGTTAAGGGTATTGGCGAGCACGTGAACAAGCCTGGCATCCCCACCACCGACTGGGACTGGATCATCTATCCCGAGGGCCTGTTCGATCTGCTCGTCTACATTAAGCAGCGCTACCCCAACTACAAGCAGATCTTCATTACAGAAAACGGCATGGGCTACAAGGATCCCTACAAGGACGGTTTTGTGGACGATCAGCCGCGCATCGACTACATCGAGCAGCACTTGCGCTGGCTGCTCAAGGCCATGGAGGTGGGCGTCAACGTGGGCGGCTACTTCCTGTGGAGTCTGCAGGATCAGTTCTCCTGGACCAATGGTTACAACAAGCGCTATGGCTTCTTCTACGTTGACTTTGAAACCCAGAAGCGCACGCCCAAGGCAAGCGCCTACTGGTACAAGCACGTGGCGCAGACCCGTCGTCTGGACTAGCGGCTGGCGACCAGCGGAATTGCCCCGCTTACATAACCTGTCCCCATTTCTCAGCCGGGGGTGGCACGTCACACGGCGCGCCGCCCCCGGCCTTTTGTTTTTGTTCGGCTGGGGGGCCGTTTGTCTCGATCTGTAACATCTAGCCGAGTATTTCGGTCCTAACTGTTACAGATTGAGATGAACGAGCCGAGCACGTCTACGCCCGTAGGTCTTTCACGCTGGAACGCTCGATCAGCACGCCTGACACAAGCGTGCGGCTTCTGGAGCTCGGAGCCTCAAGACCTGCGACGACCTCGTTAAGCGCACGGACGCCCAGCTCGCGATGGCGAAACTTCACCGACGTCAGAATCGAGTTGGGAATCGTCTTGTAGAGTTCATCGTCGAAGCCGATCACGGACACGTCGTCGGGCACACTGAGCCCTTTGTCACGTAGAGCCATCATCACGCCGTTTGCCATGCAGTCGTTAGCAGCGAGGACCGCCGTGCAATCGGGCTTATCGGCAAGCACAAGGCCCGCGGCATAGCCACTATCCGCATTCCAATCGCCTTGCAGAGGCTCGGGCGGCTCAATGCCACGCGCCTCGAGTGCCGCACGCCAACCTTTCATACGGCACTGGCTCGACAGCGACTCTTTTTTACCAGAAACGAAATACACGTTCTTGTGCCCGTGATTCAAGAAGTACTCGCACGCCATGCGCGCGCCGCCCTCTTGGTCGTCACTGACGGTAGAGCAGGTAGGATGTTCCATCGGCGTGATAATCACCGTCTTGAGGTCTTTCGGCGCCTCAAAGGTATCAAAGTCATCGACCATCTGACGTAGGTTGAAGATCATGCCATCAACAGGCAGCTGCGACATCCTGCGCGCCGCTTCGGCAAGGGTCATCTTCTCCCCCGCCCGCTTTTTGATCATCGTGAGCGCAAAGCCTCGCTCTTCGGCGGCATCGGCGATACCGTCAATCATGTCCACGGCGCCGCCCGACAAGTGGAACATCACCACGCCGATGCACCCGTAACGGCCCAACTTGAGTGAACGCGCGGCAAAGTTCGCCCGGAACCCAAGCGCCTCCATGGCAGCATGGACCCTATCGCGTGTCGACTCTCGTACGCTATCGGGCTCGTTGATTACGCGCGACACCGTCTTGAGAGAAACGCCCGCGGCAATCGCCACATCATTCATTGAGACATTTTTCTTGTCCATCGTTGCCACTGCTTCTCCAGTCGGTTCTCTATCGCTTGTTTTTTGTGTTCTAGCATACACTACCTGCCTGACTGATAAATCAGCCGTTTATCGGACAATATCGACCGTTCACCCGTAAATCCTTGTTGCTCTTCCAAAAATGTCTTACGTTGTCATTAACGAAATGACAACGTTGTCATTTCGCAATGCCTTCCTTAAGCGGGAAGGTTTCCGGGCAGTCCTGACCATCCATCGACGACCAGTTCCATCCACATGCATCGCGCATCAAGTAGCAAAGGAGCTTTATGGACGCCATCGTAAAGATGCTCGAAAAGCATCAACCGTTCTTCGAGAAGATCTCGAGGAACATCTACCTCCAGGCCATCAAGGACGGATTCCTTGGGTGCATGCCCATTGTCCTCACCTCTTCGATCTTCCTGTTGATCGCCACCCTTCCTGGCGTAGTTGGCATCACGCTGCCCCAGCCGCTCATCGACTGGTGCAACAAGCTGTACAACTTCACCATGGGCGTTATGGGCATCATGGTTGCCGGCACCACCGCCAAGAACTTCACGGCTTCCATGAACCGTCGCATGCCCGCCGGCAAGGTGCTCAACGACGGCTCCACCATGGTGGCCGCCCAGTGCAGCATGCTTTTGCTCGCCGTTACGCAGTTCACCACCAAGCTCAACGGCTCCGAACTTTCGGTCTTCGACTGCACCAGCATGGGCACGCGCGGTCTGTTCTCGGCCTATATCGCCGCGTTCATTACCGTGTGGGTCTATAAGTTCTGCGTCTCGCGCGATCTGACCATTAAGCTGCCCAAGGAGGTCCCGGGCGCCATCGCTCAGAACTTCCGCGACATTATCCCCTTTGGCGGCGCCGTCATCATCTGCGGCATCATCGATGTGGTGGTGCGCAACCTCATGGGCGTTCCGTTCTCCGAGCTGCTCATCAAGCTGCTCTCCCCGCTCTTCACTGCGGCAGAGACCTATCCTGGCCTTATCCTTATCCAGGCAGCCACCGCGTTCTTCTGGTTCATCGGTGTCCATGGTCCTTCGATTGTCCAGCCGGGCATCGACCCCATCCGTCTTGCCAACCAGGCCGAGAACCTGCAGGTTCTGCTGGCCGGTGGTCACCCCGCCCATTCCCTCACCTTCAACATGTCGCTCGTGGGTGAGTTCGGCGGCACCGGCGCCACGTTCATCGTGCCGCTTCTGCTGATTCTCTTCATGAAGTCCAAGCAGCTCAAAGCCGTCGGTAAGGCCTCGATCGTACCGGTCGCCTTTGCTGTCAACGAGCCGCTGCTCTTTGGCGCGCCGATGATCCTTAACCCCTACATGCTCATCCCCTTTGTTGCCGCCGGCTGCGTCAACGTGAGTGTTGCCAAGTTCTTTATCGATAACGTGGGTATGAACGGCTTCTCCTTCGTGGTGCCTTGGGCTACCCCTGCCCCCATCGGCATTTTCATCACCACGAACTTCCAGCTTATCGCCCTAGTATTTGTCGCGATCATCATCTTGCTGGATGCCATCATCTACCTGCCGTTCTTGAAGGCATACGATAAGCTGCTCTGCGACCAGGAGGCCGAGCGCGCCGCCGAGCTGGGTCTCGAGTCCGACGGTGCTGCCACCATCGCCGCCAGCACCTCCGCGCCCGCTGCCGAGCAGACTACCGCTTCCGTCGAGCCGACCGCCGCTGCCGGCGACAGCGAGCCTGTCGCCGATCAGCCCGAGCCCGTCGTCGAAGCATCCGCTAAGAAGGATGTCGACGGTCTGAAGGTCCTCGTCCTGTGCGCCGGCGCCGGCACCTCTGCCATGCTTGCCAACGCCATCAAGGAAGGTGCCGCGCAGACCGGAGAGAACATCGCTTCCTCCGCAGGCGCCTATGGCCAGCACACTGCCATCATGGATCAGTACGACGTTATCGTGCTTGCCCCGCAGGTTCGTAGCTACTACAACGACATGAAGGCCGACACCGATCGCCTGGGCATTAAGCTGCTCGCCCCGCGCGGTAAGGAATATATCGACCTTACTCGCGACCCCGCTGGCGCCATCAAGTGGCTCCGCGAGAACCTCGACTAGTTCCTCCCTCTGTTGGTGCCCGGATCCCCAGTTCGGGCACCTCTCCCTATTCGTATCCCACAGAAAGGATGCCTCATGACCAACCCCATGCAGTTCCCCGACGGCTTTGTGTTTGGCGGCGCCACCGCTGCTTACCAGGTTGAGGGCGAGACCCGCACGCACGGCAAGGGCAAAGTGCCCTGGGACGATTTCCTGGCCGCTCAGGGTCGCTTCTCCCCCGACCCCGCAAGCGACTTCTACAACAAATATCCGGTCGATATCGACTTGTGCCAGCGCTTTGGCATTAACGGCATTCGCGTCTCCATCGCTTGGAGCCGCATCTTCCCCAACGGCGCTGGCGAGATCAACCCCGAGGGTGTCGCCTTCTATCACGAGCTCTTTGCCACCTGCAATAAAGCCGGCGTTATCCCCTATGTCACGCTCGATCACTTTGATACGCCCGAGGCCTTTTACCAGGACGGCGGCGAGGGCTTCCTGACGCGCACGACGATCGACGCCTTTGTCGAGTACGCCAAGTTCTGCTTTGCCGAGTTCACCGAGGTCAAGCACTGGTTCACCTTTAACGAGATTCCCGCGACCGCCGAGGGCAGCTTTATCGTCGGCAACTGGCCGCACGGCGAGAAGTACCGCCTGGACAAGGCCTTCCAGCTCATGCACAACATGATGGTGGCCCACGCCAAGGCTGTCGTCGCCTTCCATGAGGGCGGCTTTGAGGGCGAGATCGGCATTGTCCAGAACCTGGAGCCCAAGTATCCCCTCGACCCCAACAACGCCGCCGACTGCGAGGCAGCTCGCATGGCCGACGTCATCAACAACCGATGGGTACTCGACGCCACCTTCCGCGGCCACTATGCCGCCGACACCATGGAGGCTGCGACCAAGCTGGCCCATATCGCCGGCGGCGAGCTCGACGTCCGCGACGAGGACATCGCCGCGCTGACCGCCGCGCTCCCCTACAACGATTGCCTGGGCGTCAACACCTACAAGTGCCAGTTCCTGCGTGCTGCCGAGGGCGAAAACGACATCAACCACAATGGCACCGGCGACAAGGGATCTTCGCGCTGGTTCCTCAAGGGCGTGGGCGAGTCGTGCGTGCGCGAAGGCGTTCCCACCACCGATTGGGACTGGATCATCTATCCCGAGGGCCTGTACGACCTGCTGCTGCGCATTAAGAACGATTACCCCAACTACAAGAAGATCTACATCACCGAGAACGGCATGGGCTATAAGGACGACTTCGAGGATGGCTTTATCGACGACGCCCCTCGTATCGACTACATGCGCCAGCATCTCGCGTGGATCCTCAAGGCGATCGACGGCGGCGTGAACGTCGACGGCTACTTTGTGTGGTCGCTGCAGGACCAGTTCTCCTGGACCAACGGCTACAACAAGCGCTACGGCCTGTTCTACATCGACTTTGAGACCCAGAAGCGCTATCCCAAGGCAAGCGCGTACTGGTACAAGAACGTCGCGGAGACTGGCCTGCTCATGGCCTAGTTTCCGCCGCATACCCCCTGTCGGCCGCATACGAATCCCTCCACGGGTTCGCATGCGGCCTTTTTGTTTTGGCGCGGCCCGAGCAGGTCGTTTGTCTCGATTTGTAACATCTAGCCGAATATTTCGGCCCTAGCTGTTACAAATCGAGACAAACAGAACGCCCGAGCAGAAATATCTCAATCTGTAACATCTAACTCGCTTTTAACCGTCTAACTGTTACAGATCAAGACAAAGGTGATGGCTGGATAGACAAAATCTCGATCTGTAACACCTAGTCGAGTTTTTAGGTCCTAGCTGTTACAGATTGAGACAAACGGAATAGGCCGGGCCAAAATCTCAATCTGTAACATCTGGTTGGTGACTTCACTCCTACCTGTCACAGGTTGAGACAATTTGATAGCGAAGGCCCCATTTGCGCGTCATATCGCATAGCGCTGACGCGCCGATTCCCCACAATGACAGGAGGTAAAAGTCCTCCCGCATCGCCTGTTGGCAATCCCGTAGCGCTAGCTAGCAGATGACCTGCGTATGCTCCTCGATGGCGGCACGATCCTCGGCGGTAATACCCGGCTCGCACACCACGGCATCCAGGCTGTCCAGACGGCAGAAGGTGTAGAAGTCGCGCTTGCCAATCTTGCTGGAATCGGCGATCAGATAGCGCGAGTCTGCCTTGCTAAAGGCGAGCTGCTGGATGCGGCCCTCTTCCATGTTAGACGTAGACACGTCGCCGTCCAAAATGCCGTTGGCGCCGATAAAGGCTGCATCGATACCCAGCGCACGCAGGGTATCCTCGGCCGTCGGTCCCACAAAAGCGGCGGTGCGGCGACGATACATGCCACCCACCAGGCACAGTTCGCAGTCCTCGCGCGCCTCGAGCAGGTTAAACACCGAAAGCGAATTGGTCACAATGCGCAGGCGGCACGCCGGCAGCATCGATGCCATCTGCTCAACCGTAGTGCCCGTACCCAAAAAGATGGTCGAACCTTCCTCGATAAGCTCCACGGCGCGGCGCGCAATCTGCAGCTTTTCCTCGGCATGCTTGGTGCGCTTTTCGCTGTGCGAGTACTCGTGGCGCAACATAGCGTGGGGACGACCCTGCGCACTGCGGGCGCCGCCGTGCACGCGCTCGATCTCGCCCAGGCTCGCAAGCTCCTCAAGATCACGGCGGATCGTCATATCCGAGACGCCCAGTGCATCCGAAATCTCCTTGACCGAGACCGTGCCCTGCTCCTCGAGCAGCTGACGAACCTTATCCTGTCGCTCCGCTTTAATCACGATGAGTCCTCACTGTTCCACGCTCGCGTCAATTCAAACAGTAACGAACAAATTGTATCAGACTCGTGCGCGTCAAAAATGAACGCCCGCACAGCTCCAATCATCACTTTTTTGAGAAAAATACCCCCTGCTTTAGTGGGATGTAGTGATAATCTCGCCTGTTCGCGCTACAGTTTGTCGGAAATACCTCGATGTTAGGAACCAAATGATCACTTCTGAGCTTTTCGGCACCGCGCCGTGCGGTACCCCCGTTCATCGTTACACCCTCAACGGGCCCGAGATCTGCGTTCGCATTATGGACTATGGCGCCACCGTGCTGGGTATCGATGTGCCCGACATTCCCGGCAACGTGCGCGATGTGGTGCTGGGCTTCGATAAGCTCGAGGATTACTTTGACAACCCCGCCTGCTTTGGCGCGACCATCGGCCCCGTGGCAAACCGCACTGCGGGCGCAACGATCACCATCGACGGTACGGACTGGCATATGCCCGCCAACGAGGGCGCCAACAACCTGCACAGCGATCTTGAGCACGGCCTGCACAAGCGCGTGTGGGATGTTGAGCTCGACGAGGCCCACAACGCCGTGCGCATGACCACCTCACTTGAGGATGGCGAGTTGGGCCTGCCCGGCAACCGCACCTTTACGGCCGTGTTTACCGTGACGCACACCGGCCGCTTCCGTATCGAGTATGGCTGCGAGAGCGACCGTGCCACGTACGTGTCCATGACCAACCACACGTACTTTAACCTTGCCGGTCATAATGCCGGCATGGACTGCGAGCACTTCTTTGTTGCCAACGCTGCCCACTACCTGCCCATCGACGACCAGAACATTCCTACTGGCGAGATTGCTCCGGTCGAGGGAACACCGTTTGATTTTCGCGAGTTACGCCCCGTCGCGCCTGGCATGGAGGCCGACCATCCGCAGATTAAGCAGGCACGCGGCTACGATCACTGCCTGTGCATTGGCGGCTATCAGTACGGCCGCAATCTGCGCCGTGCCCTGCACGTCGAGGAGATGTGGACCGGCCGTGAGCTGGACTACTACACCACCGCCCCGGGCGTGCAGCTCTACACCGGCAACTGGCTGGGCGACGAGCACGCCAAGGACGATGCCAACTACGGCTGGGGCGCCGGCTTTGCCCTCGAGGCAGAGATGTACCCCGACACGCCGCACCAGACGCTGTTCCCGCAGGGCATCGTGGGCCCGGGTCATCCCTACAGCAATGTGATCGAATACCACTTTATGAGGCACTAAGCTCATAACGCAACATATCGCACAGCAGCGCCCGCCGGCACACCGCCGACGGGCGTTTTTCTACCTAGTTGTAGGCAACCAGGCACATCCCGGCTTGAATGATTAGTGCATTTAACGTGAGAAAAGCCGTCAGAACCCTTGCGCGGATTTGCGATGTCCCGTATCATAGACAGCCGTTGACGTCTCAGTTGCGTCATCACATGGTCGCCAGCGTAGCTCAGTTGGTAGAGCACCGCTCTCGTAAAGCGGGGGTCACCGGTTCGAGCCCGGTCGCTGGCTCCATTGCACAAGACAGCCGCCTTCGGGCGGCTTTTTTGTTGCCGATTTTGAGTGCGCGTGCCAATCCACGCATCGCAACAGCGTCAACTCCCCTATTCAAAACAGAAACCCCGTTAATCGTGATTCCCCTAGGGGAAACACGATTAACGGGGTCGTAGCGTGCTTCCCTTAGGGGAAACACGCCATCAGACGAACAGCTCAGTCGGGCAGTTCGCTACTCCTCCCAGTAAGCGTCTGCAAGCAGCTTAAAGCAGATTTTCTTGACCGGCTGTGCGCCATCGACCGGGAACTCGAGCGTGGGCATGTGCGGCTCGCCGGCAACAAACAGCGCGAACTTGTCGTCGGCAAGATCGCCGGCGATCGAGGCGTCGGAATCGACCAGATCGTAGTCGTCCTTCTCGTCAAACTCCTGGACCAGCGTCAGGCTGCCCGTAGCGACCTTAAAGGCCTCGCGACCCTCGACGTCGATTTGCAGGTCGTGATAGCGCTGATGCGTCTCATAGTGAGCCTCGGCCTCGGGACGCGTCGTGGGAGCCATGACGTTCGCAAAGACCTTGTCGCCCAGAATCGAATGGCTGCCGACCTCGAGCTCCGCCGGGTCGTTCTCCTCGAGCCAGTCGATCAGCACGTCGAGGCCCTTGAGCATTCCGCGGTACTCCTCGATATCGCCCAATGCACCGTAAATCATCTAAATCCCCTCTCGGATCGTTTCTTTGGCGGCTACTCGGCAAACGCGTTACTAAAGCTGTTGCCACCCACATACGTCTCGACCAGGGTAAGGTCGGGAATGAACACGACAGTATCGGCGTCGCGCCCCGGCATAATGGTACCGCACTTGTCGTTGGCTCTAACCACAAGCAAACAACCGATGCCGGAGCCGACGCCCAAGCTCTTACAGCTCGGTCACGACAACGCCGTTGTAGACCTCGTCCCAACGATCCATAACCAGATGACCGGTCATGGGATCCATGGCATTGAGCTTGCCGCAGGTGTTGGCGGTCCGCAGCACCGTCTCGTCATCCGCACCAGCAGCAATCGCATGCGCGAAGCCGGCAATGGTCGAATCGCCAGAGCCCGTAGCGTTAACGGCGGGGATATCGGGGGTCTTGGCACGGAACGCACGTCCGTTGTGGAAGCCCACGGAGCCGGCAGCGCCCATGGACACGACGACCCAGGGGATATCGGAGAAGCGGGCGTCAGAGGCGAGCGCAGAACGGAGCTCGTCCACATCGTCGGTGGTAAAGCTCGTGCCCAGAAGGCCGTTGATCTCGGTTAGGTTAGGCTTGACCAGCTCGGGCTTGACCTCGGACTTGAGGGCAGCCTCAAGCGAAGCGCCCGAGGTATCGAGCAGCACCTTGGCGCCGGCGTTCTCGGCAATGCCCGTAATCTTGGCATAGTAGTCTGCCTCGACACCGCGGGGCAGCGAACCCGAAATAGTGACGACGTCGGCCTTGCTCGCCAGCTCGGTAAACTTGGTGGTAAAGGCATCCAGCTCCTCGGGGGCAATCGTCGGACCGCTCTCGAGCAGCTCGGTCTGGTTGCCGGCGTGGAGGATGTTGAGGCAAATGCGAGTCTCGCCCTTGATGGGCACAAAGTCGTTGTTAATACCGTTAGCATCCATGAGCTCTGCCATATAGGCGCCCATATGGCCACCGAGCAGACCGGTTGCCACAACGTCGTCGCCCAGCTGGCCCAGCACACGGGCCACGTTGAGACCCTTGCCGCCGGCGGTCTTTTCGGGCGTCACACGGTTGACGTCGTCGATAATGAGCTCATCGAGCTGATAGCGCGTATCGACAGACGGGTTCATCGTAACGGTGAGGATCATTTTAGCTCCTTATCTCGCGGGCTCCTTGTGCCTCGCGATACGAGTCGACAAAACGGAATTACAGAATCTCAATCGTGAACGAGCGAACGACAGTCTCCTTGGGCTTGGCGACAAGGCAGCCGCGCTTATGCTCAAGTACGTCGTCCTCATCGGAGCAGGTCGAGAGGCCGCCCCAGGGCTCAACTGCCACAAAATCGCCCTCGGGCTTACTCCACACGATGAGGTACGGGAAACCCTCAAAACTCAAGCGAACGCCCTTGTCCTCGCCCTTCTTGGAAAGCGTGACCTGACGACTCTCGAGCACGTCAAAGATGGTCTCCGCAAAATCGAAGAGCTCATGCGACAGGGGCAGCGTCTTTCCCACCATGGGGTTCTTGGAGCGGTTGGTAACGTCAATCAAGCCAGTCGAAGGGACAGCGGTGCAGAGCTCCGCAGCCTCGTCCTTCTCGAAGCGCAACTCGTAGTCCGTATAGGCCTCGCCCTCGTCGAGCGGGCACCTAAAGCCGGGGTGTCCACCGATAAAGAACGGCATGTCCTCGGTGCCCTCGTTGGTCACCTCATAGGAAACGCGCACGGCAGCGTCCTCGAGCGTATAACGAGCGACAAGCTTAAACGGGTAGGGATAATCTCTCAGCAGCGCGGCGTTATCCTCCGAAGCCAGGCACATAGCCAGCTCGTTTGCGCTTTGGCTCAGCAGCTTCCACTCCTGCTTGCGCGCAAAGCCGTGGCGGGCGAGCTTCACATGATACCCGGAAAACGTCATGGCACTGCCATCGCGCAGGCCTCCGCAAATCGGGAAGCAAATCGGTGCCTGGCCAGACCACACGGCGGGATCGCCCTGCCACAGATACTCGCGACCTCCAGCCTCAATCGAGGTAAACGAACCACCAGCCGTGGACACCTTAACAGAAATCGAATCGTTGGAGAGAACGTATACCATTGCCCATCCTTTCGAACAACTGCTTTTGCTCGCAAGTATCCGTCTCGGCCCTGACCAAAGGACAAACCCGCACGCTCAACGATGTGTCCGGTATCCCAGCCATGCAACGGGGTACCATACAGACATTGATGCAATTACAGCTGGAAGGCCTTCTTATGCGAACCATCATCCTCTACGCCTCGCGCCATCACGGCAATACGAAAAAGCTCGTGGACGCCATCGTCGAGGCACACCCCGAGATCGATACCCTCGATGTCAAGGCGCTCGGCAAAAACGAGTATCCCAACCTGCACGAATATCATCTGATCGGTGTCGCCACGGGCATCTATTACTCCGAGATCGACAAGGACATGGCACGCGTGCTCACCAACGTGCTGCAGCCGCAGGACAAGGTGTTTGGCCTTATGACCTACGGCGGCAAAAACAAGTGGTATGGCAAGGATATCGACGGCATCTGCCGCATGAGGCAGGCCATCTTTATGGGTGTCTACGGCTGCCCCGGCTTTGATACGTGGGGGCCGTTCAAACTCACCGGCGGTGTCCAAAAGGGACACCCGACCGCTGAGGAAATTAAGGGCGCCGTCGACTTCTTCGACAAGATCGAAGACGAGTATGGCGACATCATCGTCGAAGAGTACGCCAAGCGCGAGAAGCGCCTAGCATACGAGAAGGAGCATCCTGCAGGAGGCCTGGTGGCCGGCGTTAAGCGCACGGTAAAGAAGATCGCTAACAAGCTGTAACTGTGAAGGTACTTTTGAGCGTTTAACCCATGCGGCGGGTCCGAGCAGATTCGGACCCGCCGTCTTTTTCTATCGTTACTCGGTAAAGGCGTTACCGACGCTCTGACCGCCAACATACGTCTCGACGAGGGTGAGCTCATGGTCGAACACGACAAAGTCGGCGTCGCGACCCGGCATGATGCTGCCGCACTTATCCTCGATGTGCACGGAGCGTGCCGGCACCTCGGTTGCCATGCGAATGGCGATATCGGCACTGGCGATGCCCCAGTCGACGATGTTCTTGACGCCCTGGGCAAGCGTGAGCACCGAGCCGGCAATGCTCTTGCCGTCGGCGAGCCAGCACAGGTTGTCCTTCATGATGACGTCCATGCCGCCACTGGTGTAGCTGCCCTCGGGCATGCCGCCGCAACCCAGGCAGTCGGTGATGAGTACCGTATGCTGCCAGCCCTTTGCCTGCAGCAGCGCCTTGATAGCGCCAGGGTTTACGTGCTTGCCGTCACAGATGATCTCGGCGTAGGTCTCGGGCGTGGACATGGCAGCACCCACAACACCAGGCTCACGGTGATGCAGTCCGCGCTGGCCGTTATAGGTATGCGTAAAGCAGCTGGCACCGGCGTTGATGGCGGCGATGCACTCATCGTAGGTGGCGTCGGAGTGACCGATGCTGGTCACCACACCCTTGGCGTTCAGAGCAGCCGCATAAGCAGCGGCACCGTCGTGCTCGGCCGCCATGGCGCTCTTAACGATGCGACCACCCGCAGCCTCCTGCCACTGATCGAAGACCTCCTCGGAGGGATCGATAAGATAAGCGGGGTTCTGCGCGCCCACGTGCTTCATAGTAAAGAAAGGGCCTTCCAGGTAGATGCCCTGAATGCGAGCACCGCAGAAGTCGGGGCCACGGCCTTCGTCCGCCTGAGCGATGGCGGCGCAGGCGTCCTTGATCTGCTCGACGCCATCGGTGAACGTCGTGGGCAGCCAGCTGGTGGTACCGCGACGGGCGAGCTCGGTCGAGCTGATATCGATGCCCTCGGGATCGTTATCGGTAGTCGAATGGTTATAGAAGCCATGGATGTGGGTGTCGACCATGCCCGGCGCGATCCACGATCCCGTGTAGTCCTTGATCTCGCAGGAGGGCTCGTCGGCCTGCCAAGCGCCAAAGACGCCGTCCTCGACCATAAGATAGCCGCCCAGTTGCGGGCCTGCCGGCAAGAAGAACTTGTCAGCCTTAATTGCGTACGTGCTCATATGTACTCCTTACTTCTAAAGCAGTTGACTGTGGTGATGTTTATACCCAGCTCACGTAAAACAAAAAGCGCCCGCCCGCCGTTACGAGCGGACGGGCGCCCTTACAGGGGGACGCGATTAAGCGGTGAAGGGGTGAATCGTCACGCCCTTGACCACGCGGTTGACCGTGCCCGTGGGGCTCGGCGTGTCGGGCGTGTTGCCCACGCGCACGGAGTTAAGCAGGCTGATAGCCTGAGCAAACATCACGAACGGCAGAGCAAGGTAGCCCTCGGGAAGTGCCTCGTAGCCCTTAAAGGTGAAGGACTCACCCTCGTAGACAGTAGCGCCATCCTGCTGAACGGCAACGGTGTGCTGAGCGATCTCGTCGCCACCGATCTCATTGAGGATGTCGATGTCGTACTGACGGGTGTAGGCATCGTTGTTGACGAACACGAACACGAGGGTCTTGTCGTCGACGAAGGACTTGGGTCCGTGACGATAGCCCATGGAAGTGTCGTAAGAAGTGGCAACCAGGCCGTGAGCGAGCTCGAGGATCTTGAGCTGGCTCTCCTGGGCAAGGCCACCGAAGGAGCCAGAACCCAAGTAGGTCACGCGGTTGAAGTCTCCAGCGAGGTAATCGGCGATCTCGGGCTCACGGGAGATGACCTCCTCGCCCATCTTGGCAATCGTCTCGACCCACTCGGCCTTCTGCTCGTCAGAGGCAGTGTCGAAAATAAGGGTGGCGAGCAGGGTCATGCAGGAATAAGAACCGGTCATGGCGAAGCCCTTGTCGTTGGCGCGCGGAATGAGCAGCGTCAGCGCGTTGGGATCATCGGCAGACTCGACGGCGAGCTTGCCCTCGGGAGCGCAGGTGATGTTGAGGAATTTGACGTTGTGGACAAGCTCCTTGGCAACGGCAACGGCGGCAAGGCTCTCGGGGCTGTTGCCAGAGCGGGCAAAGGAAACCACAAGCGTGGGATCCTCGGCACGCAGGAAGTCGCGCGGGGCGCTCACGATGTCGGTCGTGGCAATGGGCTTAAAGTCGTAGAGATCAGTGTTGCCAGCGTGACGCAGGTACGGGGCGCAGGTATCGCCAACGTAGTCAGACGTACCGGCACCGGTGAAGACGACGGACAGACGGCCCTCGCCCATAGCGCGAGCCTCGGCCAGAAAGGCCTCGATGGCCTCCTTGTTCTCACGATAGATGTTGAGCGTATCACGCCAAAGCTCGGGCTGCTGAGCAATCTCGGCCGTGGTGATCTGGGCGCCGAGCTCGGTGAGCTCCTCGACACTCTTCTCGAACATTTCTAATACCTCTCTCTAGAAGTAATCCTCTGACGTGCAATTATACACTTCGGTTGGTTATCTGGTAGTAACCAGTTAAATGCAAGGAATCACCATATGGAAACGATGCGAACACTAGTTACTACGCTGGTGGTAAACCTTGTATTTAAACTGATCGGCACGAGCAACCGAGAGCGTATACTCCACAACCTCGTTTGACTCGTTATACGTAGTCCTGACCAAATCGAGCACAGGCGACCCCTCGACAATTGCCAAAAGGTGGGCATCGGTGGGACGGGCTATGCTCGCATAGAACTCCTCTTCGGCCACGCGAATCTTTTGCTGAAAGTCCTGCTCAATCACATCGTAAAGCGGCTTACTCTCCAGCAGTGGTCGCTTTAGGGACAGAAATTGACGAACCGGCAGATAGCTGCGTTCGACCATCATGGGCATGTTGTCGGCAGAACGAAGGCGCTTGAGCTTAAAAATGCGATCACCGATATGCAATCCCATATGCTCGGCTAGATTCTTATCGGCCTCCATCTCGCAAAACTCGAGAATCGTGGTCTCGGGGTCGCGACCCATCGCGCGCATCTGTTCGGTAAAGCTGTAGGACTGCATAAGATTGGTTGCCTTTGCCGAACGGTCGGTCACAAAGGTACCGCGACCGTGCTGCCGAACCACCAGTCCTAAACGCTCCAGTTCCTGCAGAGCCAGGCGTACCGTGGTGCGCGAGAGACCATAGCGCTCCGAAAGTTCGCGCTCGGAAGGAATCATGTCACCGGCGCGATATTCATGGTCAATCTTTTCGGTCAGAATATCGACCAGCTGATCGTACAGCGGCTGCTTACGCGCCCCGATCGCCATCCTATCCTCCCATTTTCTCAAACTCGGCTACTACCTTGGGTGGTTAACATTATCTGTCTACCACATCCGAATCATCAAGAAAACAAAAGCCGCGCGCTCTTTCGAGCACGCGGCTTTTAACATACACATGGCTTAAGGGGTCGGGGTGTGAGCCGCGTAGGGACACACCCCTCAAGCTAGAGCCTTACCAGATGCTCGGCCAGAGACCAAGCGGGCCAGCGCCCAGGATGCCCAGGACGAAGAGCAGCAGAATGCCCTTGGTCGGGGTCCAGCTGTGCTTAGCGAACATGTAGTAAAGCAGCAGCGTAAGCATAAGCGGGACGAGCTTCGGGACGATGGTGTTGAGGGTGTCGGCAACAGAGAAGTTGACCGGATCCTCGGTAACGGTGCCGTAGGTCACGGACTCCATGCCGTTGCCCAGATCGGTGACGCCGCACTCGACAGCGTTGCCGTCGGCATCGGAAGCGGTGAGGGCGTTGCCGTCCTTATCGGTCATGGCGATGGTACCGGCCTCAGCGGTCTCGGTATCGATGCCCTCCATACCGGTGAAGTTCTCGGCATCCTTCTCGGAGACGATCACGGTAGTAGCGGAGAGGCCACGGGTGGTGCCGTTGGGAATCTGGAGGTTGATCTGGGTGCCACCCATGGTGACGACCAGGCAACCGACGACGAAGACGCCCATGATGGAAGCGGCGCGCGTGAAGGCCTGCATGTTGGCGGTCAGAGCGTCAATAGCGCTGGTGCCAAGCTTGTAGGACCAGTTCATGAGCCAGAAGCGCAGTGCGAACTGGACGGCGTTGAAGATCACCAGGAAGATGATCGGCGCAGCGGCGTTGCCGTTGATGGCCATGTTGGAGGTGATGCCAGCCGTGATAGGCACGAGCGTCAGCCAGAACAGGGCGTCACCGATACCACCGAGCGGGCCCATTGCGGCGACGCGGACGGCGCGAATCGTGGGGATGTCAACCTTGTTCTGCTCGAGCGAAAGCACGATGCCCATAACAAAGGTGACGAGGAACGGGTGAGTGTTGAAGAACTCCAGGTTGTGGCTCATGGAAGCCGCGAGGTCGTTCTTGTTGGTGTGGATCTTCTCCAGACCGGGGATGATGGAGTAGAGCCAGCCAGCGGCCTGCATACGCTCGTAGTTGAACGAGGCCTGCAGGAAGCAGGAGCGCCAAGCCATCTTGTTGAGGGTCTTCTGGTCGAGCTGCGGAGCAGGAGTGAGATCCTCGTAGTGCTCCGGGATCACATACTCATTAGATGCCATCTTCGAAGTCACCTCCGTCAGAAACAGCTGCACCCTTCAGCTCGGTCTGCTGCTGGAAGTCCCAGAAAGCGATGCCGAAGCCGATGAGAGCGAGGATGAGCAGGGCAGGAGTTGCCAGAGAATCGTTGGCAACGGTGATGATCGCGAGGCCAAAGCCCATGAGGAAGAAGCCCCACATATCGCGGTTCATCATAACCTTGAGCAGGACGGCGAAGCCGACGAAGCGCATCATGCCGCCTGCAGCGGAGAGACCGGTCTGCAGCCAAGCCGGGATGGCGGAAGCGATGGTCTGACCGATGGTAGCGCCAGCGATGAAGAACAGGGTGACGACGATAGCGAAGATCAGGCCGAGCAGAGCCATGGCGAAGTAGTTCAGACGCTCGATACCCTTGGTGTCAGCGTTGTGAGCCATGTTGTCCGCGGAGGACATGAGCGGCGACATAAGCGTGAAGACCAGGGTAACGCCGAGCTGACCAAGCAGAGCGAACGGAATGGCAAGGCCGACTGCCGCGTTGGGCTCGAGGCCCGTGGCGATTGCGAGAATGGCTGCCATGATGCCGCCGATGACGGCGTTAGGCGGCTGAGCGCCTCCGATCGGCATGTTGCCGATCGTCATGAGCTGATAGGTACCACCCACGAGAAGACCGGTGTTGAGGTCGCCAAGGATAAGACCGATGACGGCGCCGGTGACGATGGGCTGATAGAGAGACTCGAGGAAGTTGAACTGGTCGATTGCCGCGACGAACGTGACGATGAAGACCAGAGCGACCTGGATGATCGAGTATTCCATCTTGCTCCTCCTTTCAAAATGCATGTACGCACTTTTGATATCACGTACAGAACGTCAGGGTTTCACTCCTGACAATGTGGATCACGAGGATTACGAGAAGAGCTTGCTCGTGTCCTCAACAGGCGTGCTCGGAACGCGCCTGATCTCCAGCTCCACCCCCAATTCCTGCAGCTCTTTAAACGCAGCGACATCCTCGTCGTTAACTGCGACGGAGGTGGCGACTTGGCGCTTTCCTTCCGACATGTGCATGTTGCCGATGTTTACCTTCTTTATAGGCACACCGCCCTTGACGAGCGTAAGCACGTCTTCCGGTGTTTCGGCCACGATGAAGATCTTCTGGCGCGGGCTCGCCTTGCCGATGACGTCGATGGTCTTCTGCAGAGAGAAGAAACGCGTAGCAACGCCGGCGGGAGCGGCCATCTTCATGAGGTTCTGGCGCATGGTATTGGTTGACACGTCGTCGTTGGCGACGAGGATGAGGTTGGAGCCCAGAGTGGAGTTCCACTGGGTGGCAACCTGACCATGAATCAGTCGGTTATCGATGCGGGTAAGAAGAATGTTGGGTTCTGCCATGTTGATCAGCTTCCTTTCGCTATTTGCTGACGACAGTTACTTGATCTCCTGAATCGCGTAACGCGAAACATCTACGACGGCTCCGGATCGGACTTTGATCTGGACCTTCTCGCCTTCGATGCCCTTGACGGTTCCGTAGATACCGCCGGCGAAAAGAACCTCCTGACCCGGCTTGAGCTCGGTGTGCAGCTCCTTGAAGTACTTCTGCTTCTTCTTCATGTTGATTTGCGACCAGATGGTGTAAATCAAGCCCATGATGACAAGCAGGCCTAAAAGAGCGACCGAGGAGCTCAGGACGTTGGCTCCGAAATCGGCCATTAGATGCCGTCCTCGTCGCCGAAGATGTCCTCTTCGTCGGAGCCGGCAACGGATGCGACCGTCTGGGCGGTGATGCCCGTCTGGCCAACGGTCACTGCCTGCTCGCCAAGCTCGGCGAGCGTGGCATTGCCGCGGAGGAACAGAAGCTCAATAACCATGGGGAGGTTAGTGCCGGTCAGAACCTCGACGTTGTCGACATCCTGGGCAATCATCATCGACTGGTTAAACGGGGTGCCGCCAAGCAGGTCGGTAAAGACGAGCACGCCATCGCACTCCTCGCGCATGGCGGTAATAGCGGCGCGGAGATCCTCACCGTAGGAAGCAGCCTGATCGCCCTCAAAAGGAACGACGGTAAAAGCGGGCTGGTCACCGGCAACCATAGCGATAGCGCTTGCGAGACCGGGTGCGAACTGTCCATGACCGGTAAGAATAAAGCCAACCATTCAAATTTCCCTTCCGAAGGTGTGTACGATCTGAGTCCGATGATTTTCGGAAGCCAGCGGGCGCTCGCCCTTAAAGCTTCTTGGAAAGCGTTCTTTGAAGACCAGTGGTTTCTCAACTGGTAGTAACCACGTGACGTGTTGTTGTCACTATATCACCCCAGAAGAGGTCGCTTTCGTTGATTCATACAGTAAAACGTTTTTGCACCGCTCACGGTGATATTTCGACCGTTTACCGGTCGTTAACACATCTACCTGCGGTTTTGAAACCGTTTCGAAATGCTTTGGCAAAAGATCGGATCTTTTTCCGTGTCTAAACAACGCAGGGCGGCTAAAAATAGCGTGTAGAAAAATTGCAGGTCATTGTGAAGATATGTGAATTGGTCTTTTTGACTTAATACCAGTCTGAACCAGTTTTGAGATTATCGGCGAACGGTCGTTTTCGACCGTTCACCGGTAACTTGCAATCGTTTGCAGTTGTTTTCCCAGATGAATTAGGGAGACCCGATGAAGCACGTGCGTGATCATTCAATCTGCCCTTTCCGTCTCAATAGATAGCCCTCCAACGCAAAAAGCCCCCTAGAACGATTGAACTGCCTCCCATTTCTTGGACACGAGAAATGGGAGGCTTTTTATGCGAGTCGACTTGAGGGTGAAGCACGACATCGAGGCCAGGAAGGCGGCGATCGGGCTCTTCGA
>NZ_JBQHQI010000016.1:0-41055 GCF_052067375.1 Collinsella sp. HCP3S3_E11
CCGATACAATACGGAGAGGCGCAGCGATGCGCTCGGCGGCCGCACGCCGGCCGAGTTCCGCGCCGCGCTGGGAAGGGCCGCGTAACGGTCCAAGAAATCGTCCGCAGTCCCGGGTGCGCCTTGGGATAACAAGCTCCCCAAGGCGCATAAATGAGCAGAATTTCAAGTAATGGAACAATCGACGGGGTCCGCTTTTGCTGCGCGAAGCGGACCCCGCGGTGGTTATTCTCTGAAGTACAGGTCAAGGAGCCGCCCAAGCTCGCGGTACACGGGGAAGTCCATGATCGGAAAATGCACAAAGCCGATGCGGTCGTGCGCCCCGTCCGTACTGCTGAACCAAGCGTCGCCCGGGGAGAAGGTGCGAGGTGCACCGAGGTCGAGCAGGCGTTCCGCGCCCCATATGAGCCGCGCCTCGGGAAGCGTCGGCTTGAAGAGGACGCGGGTGCTGCACGCCGAGCGCAGCATCGACGGCAAGCCCCCCTCCTCAACAGACGCCTCGGCGATCGAGATGATGGCGTAGCAGCCCGCGCTCGCCCCCATCGTTACGATGCGCTTCACCAGCCCATCAAACGTCGCGAGGCAGTAATCGGGGTCCTCCTTGCTCGCGCGCTTGGGAAACAGCGTGCGGAGTGCCACGTACTCATCCATGAAGAGAAGCGAAACGTGAAGCCTCGCATCCCACCAGTGCACGGCGTCTCCCGTCTCTGTCGACCTGTCGTTGAGGAAGCTCTGTCGCTCTTTGATGCTGTCGGCGAACCGTGATAACGCAGACAGGATTGCGCGAGCGTCCCTGTCAGCATTCAGTGAAACCACGCGAGGAAGTCGGGAGGGCTCGGCCTGCTTGGGGTCTATGATGAGGACTTGCGATCCGTGTCCGTCAGGACCAGCCAACAGGGCTTGGAGCAAGAGGGCGATCACGCCCGTGGTCTTTCCAGCGATGAGCATGGAACCGGAGGTGCGGAGGTCGATGCTCGTGCCGTTTTGAACGCGGAATTCGTAGGCGTTCGCCGGGCACAAATCCTCGACACGCGATGCCTTGATCTCTCGATGCAACGTCACATCTTCAAGGAAGAAGGTCACTTGATTGCATGCGACGTCTGCTTCGGCAAGTACGACGGCGTAGCGGGAGAACCTTCCGCGAAGTCGGGAGCTAATGCTAGGTCCCATCTTCGATATTTCTTCTGCCGTTGAGGATGAGGTTGAGATGGCGAGCTCGAACTGTCCAGGAGCCGTCTCTTTGCAAGAGATGTCGGGAAGAAGCTCGCCTTCTCGCAGGTGTAGAGGATTCCCGTAACGTGGATCAAAGAGCCCCTTCCTAATGCGTGCATGCAACCGTGTTGATTCAGATAGCATGACGTAATGTGTGATCCCTCCCGCAAACAACATGGTCCCAGCGAGGCTAAGAGTGGCCGCTGCGGAGGTAAGGTTGCCGCCAAACGCCATCACCGTACTGGGCTCTATGGCGATGGGCGCAAGAATGGTGTTCACGAATAGCCCGATGCAATAAACGCACGCGGCGACCGCAAATAAAGCGACCCCCAGCACACAAAGCTTTGCGCTGGGGGTCGAATACACGATCGCCGGTGCGCCACTGGAGTAACGCACCACAATCACCTAGCCCTTCGCGGGGATGACGGTAATGCCGTCCGCCGTGATGGACAACTGGTTGCGATAATCACCGTAAACCTTTGCGACCACGCCGGTGGGAATGACGTGCTGATTGACGGGAATCTCGATATCGTTCGAAACCTTGATGGAAAGCTTCTCGAAACGATTGCTGACCACCTCGCCTTCGTTTTGGTGATACTGCGTGTTATCGGTTGTGATCACCACGTCGATCTTGGTGCCGCGATGCTCTTTGGTGTTTTAATCAACCCATTTACCACCTCCGACACAAAGGAAACGCTTGCCTTTCGCAAAAGCTTCCCAATCGAACTTCATAAACTGATTCAATTTCCTCATACTCGAACTCCTCTCAATCCAATTATTTGCTGACTCCGCGTTGCGGCTCGCCGTGGACATCGAGATAGAGGCGCAGGACGTTGCGCAAGATCTCCTCGACATTTCTTGTTGCGGCATGAAGATCATCGTCCCCAAACATTGCCCCATGGAGCTTCGTGTGGGCACAAAGAATCTGGCGATACATGACGCGAGAGAACATCTCTTCGGCCTTCAGGGCATGTCGAACAGCTCGTTCAGAACAAGTCGGCATGCTCGCCGAAGACTCCTTTATAGACGACATTGCCGTACTGGTTGTTGAGATGGAGCCGCATTCAAACGGTCCGCGCATGATCTTCGGTCGGGTCATACACACCTCTTTCCTAAAATTGGATATTACCGACGATTCGTCAACCGTCATCGAGCACTCGGTGAGCACATCATGCCATAAGCTTCTGAGCTGGGATTATTTCGCAAGGACCTGTCGTTCTCGACGTCCTCTGATGAGAAGAAGTGGGGCGTAATGATGACAAAGTATTCAATCACGGAACAAACACAATTTAATAATCACCCAGATGGGGCAAATATGGACATCCAGATATTGAATCGTCGGTATCGTTGGTGTCGCTGAGCCTTCAGGCTGAGGGGGATGGGCCATTTGCGCTGAGTTGCTTGCAAAACGGGGGAGGGGATATCAGAAGAAGGCGGCTTGCAGAAGACATGCCTGAGCGCTAGAGGAGGGGCTGACCAATAGTGTGCTCCTCTTCTGGGGCCAAATCCAAGCGGAGGGGGCATGAGGCCGAGAGGAACTGCTCGTCATGGCTCACCAAAACAAGCGCGCCGGGAAAGGCGGAAAGCGCTCGCTCGAGTGCCTCCACCGAGTGCAGGTCCAGGTGATTCGTGGGTTCGTCCATGACGATGATTTCGGGGGCATCTAGTATACCGCGGGCGAGCATGAGCTTCCGCAGCTCCCCCGGGCTGATGTTCTCGCCGGACAATATTCGTTCGGGATCCGAATTGAGTTGCGCAACGATCGAAAGCAGGGCTCCACGTTCGGCTTGGGGCAGGTCCTTGATTTCCGAGAGGAATTCAATTGAGGATGAATCGTCGACTTCCTGAGGGATATACAGCGTGCGAATGTCCAATCCCGTGGCCTTGCGGCCTTCCAATATCTCCAGGATATGCTTGACCAGTGTTGTTTTCCCCGCTCCGTTGGGGCCGCTTATGCCCAGATGATCGGTATTTCCCAGATAAATCTCGGGAACCCGCAAAGATTGCCTCGGGCCGCACGGTATGCGATCTGAGCTGACGTGAATCAGTGTTTTGCGCGGGCTGGGTTGCGCTTCCATCCACAAGGTGCTTTCGTAGCGCTTTTCGACATGGTGGGCGTCGACGGCGGCTTGCGCGCGCTGGATTCGGGAGTCCATGCGCGAAGCGAGCTTGCCCGCAACGCCGTCTCTGCCAGTGAGAATGGCGAGTTTGATTCGTGCTTTCGCGTCGTGATCCTTCGGATCGACATGACGGGCGCTTCTCTTGGATGCGGACCGTGAGGCGTTTTCAACGCGCCTGATATACTCAGCCTTCATGCGCTTTTCTTCGGATCGCGCAATCGATTTGGCCCGCGCCGCGCTTTCGCGCTCCAGATTCGCCTGCGAGCGAGCTTGGGAGTAGTTGCCGGGGCGCATGGTGACGTGCCCCGACTCAAAGCACAGGCAGTCATTTGCCAAGGAGTCGAGCAACGCACGGTCGTGCGAGACGAGGAGGCCAATACCCTTGTACTCGGCGAGTGCTTTGCAAATCTGCCTTCTGCATTCTGCGTCCACATGGTTAGTCGGTTCATCCATTGCCAGAAGATCGGGATTCTGCCAAAGCGCGACGGCTATTTGAATTTTCTTCTGCTCGCCACCGGAGAGCTCGGAAAAACGCCAGAGCATATCATCGGTGATGCGGAGCATCCTTCTGAGGTGCGTGGTCGCCGGGGCGAAGTCGCACGCAAAATCGAAGAGCATGGGCGGTTCGACTCCGGCTTCTTGCGCGCAATATGCGGAGACGAGACGCGGTGAAACGACGCCGCGATCTGGAATCAGAAGTCCGCACGCAATGCGGACGAAAGTTGATTTCCCGCACCCGTTGTCTCCGACGATGCCGTGCCAGCCGGGGGCAAATGTCGCCGACACGTTGTCGAGTGCGGGCATTGCGCTGCCAGGATATGCATAAGTAATATGGGAAAGAACGAGGGTGGTGGAGCTGTTCAAATTGGTTCTTGACATTGTGCCTCCTCGGCATGGGAGGCCGCGTTTTGCCGCATATGCTCTGATTGGCTCGTTCCGACCAACGTGAACGCCCGTCGACTCGAGTCAAGCTGAAAGAAAATGAGTCGACGGCAATGCTCGCAAAGGTAGTGTTTAGGATATACGAGGATCAGTGAAAAGACGATACGACAAATGTGCAGCCAGATTTATTCTTGGATAGATGGCAATTTGCAAATTGGCGTCGATATGTATCGTCTACAGCTTCACGAATCCTTTTCCTTTCCGGGGCGCTGGCTTGGCATATGGGCCTGCGCTGAATTCTTCCGTAGAGTCTAACAAAGCAATAATGCGGACGCAAGGAGGCGTTGCGTCTGAAAGCACGCCATTGCGTTGGACGCTTGAAGGGGTTTGCAAGTCGATTGAAAGAATACTAGTGCATCCGCTTCTTGTAACTAGCATGCGATGGTGGGCGTCGTTGTTAGCGCCGGGCGATTTTAGCCGCTAATAGTCAACCGATTTTGACCAATCCCGGTCACCGAATAATGGCCACCGTGCCTCCCCGCCGCCACTACGCTGGTGGCGCCAACACGCCGCCCTCGACAGGCTGCTCGACAAGGCGTCGGTGTTCGTGATGCGGGGCCCGAGCTACCGCGGCAGGGGGCTCGACACGTACTCGGTGGAGGCCGTCCCCCAGGCGGTGAAGGTGAGGGGGATCCAGCCCGAGGGGATGTAGGAATGCGATAGGAAAGTCATAGATGCGGGCGTGTTGGCCAAAATGGGTCGGCCGGGATTGGTCAATCTCGGCCGACTATATTTGGCTAAATTTTTCCGACACTAACATCGTGAATGTTGAGCGAGGTCATCGACTTGATTTTTCTGGTGTTTGAGATATTAGCTTTCGCGATTTACCCTCCAAATTGCAGAGGTTTGAGACGACCGGAAAGGAATGCTTATGCTCGATTCTCCGTTCTTCAGCTACTGGGGAAAGGCGAAAGGAGTTGCTTTTCTCCATCACGGCAATATCGCATCGGGGCTCAAAGTCGTAAAAACGTCGTAAGGTACGCGATATGGTTCGCCGGGATCCTAACTAGCTAGGCATTTTTCTGAATCTGCAGATGTTCCCATGACAGATAAACAGTACGCGTTGCATAGGGCGATACCTTTCATATAGAAGGCTGCTAAAGAGTCGAAGCCGGGCGCATACCAAGTTTTATTTCTTGGCCAGTTTGAAGTAGCGCTCAAATATCAATTCGAAAACGTAATAGAACATCAATCGACTGTCGAGGTCCATGCTGCCCAAGCGGATTTCTTTTTGCACGGTGTAGATAGGGTAGTCGGCTAGTTTCGAGAGGGAATTTCGAGAAAAGCCGGTGAGCGTGACAACCTTGCATCCGCGCGTTTTGGCTATCGATGTGGCGTCAATAGACACCTGCGTCTCGCCGCTTACGGAAACGCTGAAGACCAGGTCGTTTTTGCCGAGGAGTTCTGCGTAATGCCTCATGACGTGGCGTTCACTGAGCGTGTCGGTATTCTTGCCCATTATTTTGAGCTTTTCAGCCATCTCGAGGCACGGGTATTTCGAAAAGCCCGAGCAGAAGAAGACGATATGCGAGGCGTCCTGGATAAGACTCACAACCGAATCGATGACCCGGTCGTTAAGCAGATCTTTGGTCTGTACGAGCTGGGTATCAAGAGGAAGTGCCTCGATAGTGAATCGATTGCGATCGAGCGAGGCGGAATACGATTGTTTGAGCTCCGTAAACCCCGAGAAGCCAAGTTTATGGGCAAGCCTGACGATTGTATTGGGAGCGACGAAGAACCGTTCGGCAACGCTCTTAAGCGTGACATCGTCAATATCATCACGCAGCT
The DNA here is from genome assembly GCF_052067375.1 of Collinsella sp. HCP3S3_E11. NCBI lineage: Bacteria > Bacillati > Actinomycetota > Coriobacteriia > Coriobacteriales > Coriobacteriaceae > Collinsella > Collinsella sp. HCP3S3_E11. The sequence continues at coordinate 6,060 of NZ_JBQHQI010000016.1, forward strand.
CGATGATGTAGCGCATGATCTCGCTTTCGAGATCGTTGAGCTTGCTCTCGCCAGCTCGCACATGATCATAAAAAGATTCTTGATCTTTCATAAGATGTTTCAGCCCCTCGCACCTCGCCGTACATATGGTACCGCTTTGTGTAGCCAGGTGAGAAATCGGTAATCGGTCAAGATTGCCTATTGCCCATGAACTGGGCAAACGCGCGTGTCTGCCTACACATATCTGTGTCGTGAGCGAAATCATGTGTCCCCGTTTCGCATTGGCCCACACGGGGACTTGCAAATGACCTTATGTCGCAAAATACCAATCGAAACGAAGCAAGCCGAGGACAGCCGCGGAGCCCAAGGTCTTCGAGAACACCGATCAGCCAACCCTGGAGGGACGGAACATGAAGGATAAGCTCAATATTGTGATCGTTGGCGGCGGCTCCACGTGGTGCCCTGGCATTCTTAAAGCCCTGACCAAGCACATGGACATTCTGCCGCTGAACCGCGTGATGCTCTATGACATCGATGCCGAGCGCCAGCGTCCGATCGGCGAGTTTGGCAAGATTCTCTTCGCCGAGGAGGAGCCCGGTGTGGAGTTTGGTTACACCACCGATAAGGACGAGGCTTACACCGACGTCGACTTTGTGCTCTGCCAGATTCGTACCGGCGGCTACGAGATGCGTAGCAAGGACGAGAAGATTCCGCTGCATATGGGAATCATCGGCCAGGAAACGGTGGGCCCTGGCGGCATGGCTTACGGTATGCGCTCCATGCATGACATGGTTGAGATCGTCAACGACGTTCGCGCCCATAGCCCGGAGGCGTGGATTATCAATTACACCAATCCGGCTGCTATTGTGGCATATGGTCTCGAGCGCGTCCTGCCCGATGAGCATCGCGTTCTCAACATCTGCGACCAGCCTGTCAACCTCATGCGCTCTTACGGTCGCCTGCTCGGTCGCGATATGAGCAAGACGGAGCCTGTGTACTTTGGCCTCAATCACTTCGGTTGGTTCAAGCACATCTACGATGAAGAGGGCCATGACCTCGTCCCGCAGATTAAGGAGTACACGGAGAAGAACGGCTTCCTTCCTGCCGATGCCGAGCAGCGTGACCAGTCCTGGCTTGATACCTACGCCATGGTCAAGGATATGCTCGAGGACTTCCCCGACTATCTGCCCAACACTTATCTGCAGTACTATCTGTATCCCGAGTACAAGGTCGCTCACCTCGACCCCGACTACACTCGCTCCGACGAGGTTATCAACGGTCGCGAGAAGCGCGTGTTCGCCGAGTGCGAGCGTGTTGCCAAAGTCGGCACCGCAAAGAACTCCTCGGTTGTGCAGAACGATGCTCATGGCGATATGATCGTGGAAATCACCTCGGCCATTTATCGCAACACCAACAAGACCTTCATTGTCATCGTGCCCAACAACGGCATTATCGAGGGTATGCCCGATGACGCCATGGTCGAGGTCGCGGCAAGCGTGGGCGCCAATGGCCCGCAGCCCTATGCTGTTGGCAAGATTGGCACCTTCTATCGCGGTCTTATGGAGAACCAGTACGCCTATGAGCGCCTGACTGTTGAGGCTTGGATGGAGGGTTCCTACGAGAAGGCCCTGCAGGCACTCACGCTTAATCGTCTGGTCGGTGACGCAAAGAAGGCGCGTAAGGTGCTCGATAAGCTCATCGAGGCCAATAAGGATTACTGGCCGGAGCTTAAGTAGCTAGTTCCATAGCGTTTGATAACTGTTATGGGGCGTGTGGGTTGTAGAACTGCACGCCCCGTTTCTTTAAGAGGGGTATCCCATGAACAAAGATGAGCTGCTGGCAAAGTTCCAGCGCCTGGGCAAAGTCCTCATGACGCCTGTCCTGATCCTGCCAATCGCCGGCATCCTTCAGGGCTTTGGCAATGCCTTTACCAGCCCCACCCTTACGGCAGCTGTTCCCTGGCTTGCTGCTCCGGGCTTTGCGATTTTCTTTTCGATTCTTAAGGCCGCAGCCGGCATCGTTATGAGCAACATCCCGGTTATCTTCTCGATTTGCCTCGCCTATGGCTTCGCCAAGTCCGAGAAGGCTACCGCGGCGCTTTGTGGCTTTTTGGGCTACATGTGCATGAACTCCGTGATGGGCACGTTCCTTACGGCGACTGGCGTTATCGATCCCGCCAATCTTACGACGGGCCAGAGCACGATCCTCGGTATCACCACGCTCGACACGGGCGTTATCGGCGGTCTTCTGGTGGGTGCAATCGTCGCATGGCTGCATAACCGTTACTACAAGATTGAGCTGCCTGCCGTGTTCTCCATCTTCAACGGCACACGCTTTATCCCGGCGGTAACGCTGCTCTCATGCAGTGTCCTCGCATTGGTCATGTCCTTTGTTTTCCCGTTTATCCAGAACGCTCTCGGTGCGCTGTCCGAGTTCATCAAGACTACGGGTGCCTTTGGTGCATTTGTCTACGGCGCTGGCGAGCGCATGCTCCTGCCTTTTGGTCTGCATCACTTTGTCTATTTACCGTTCTTCTTCACGTCGCTCGGTGGCGTCGAGACCATCGACGGCCAGACCGTTCAGGGCGCTATCAATATCTACAACGCGATCCTGGGCTCTCCTAGCACGCCGTTTAACATCGAGGTCAGCCGTTTTGTCATGAACGGTAAGGTTATCTTCGCCATGTTCGGCCTGCCCGGTGCTGCACTCGCCTTCTACAAGACGGCGCTTCCCAAGAACAAGAAGAAGACCGCAGCGCTCATGATTGCCATCGTGGTGCCTTGCATCCTCTCCGGCATTACCGAGCCGCTCGAGTACTCCTTCCTGTTTATCGCGCCCATCCTCTACGTGTTCCACGCTCTCATGGCTGGTCTTGCCTATGCGCTGACCTATATCCTGCAGTTCAACGTGGCCGGCTCCGCATCCTTTGGCGGCCCGCTCTTGTCGTTGATCTTTAACGGCATTATGGGTGCAGCCAAGGGCTCCAACTGGCAGGTTATCCTGTTCCTCGGCCCCATCTACTTCGTGGTGTACTACTTCGTCTTCAAGTTCATCATTCTTAAGAAGGATCTAAAGACCCCTGGCCGTGAGGAAGAGTCTGGCGATGAGGCCGAAAAGGCTCCCAAGACCGTGATCAGCGACCTCATTCCCGCCATCGTTGAGGCAGTGGGCGGCGACAACAACATTAAGTCTGTCGAGGCCTGCTTCACCCGTCTGCGCATCCAGCTCAATGACTGTGACAAGGTGGTTGATGACGCCGAGTTTACCGAAAAGCTCGAAGCGCGTGGCATCGTGCATGTTAACGGCGGCGTGCAGATTGTCTACGGCAACATGGCATCTAACTACGCAACCCAGATGCGCGAGCTGCTGGGTATGGAGTAAACGCCCCACATATCTATAAAATCCAGGATAAAAGGCGGCGGCAGACAATGTGTCTGCCGCCGCCTTTGAGTTGCCCCACGCGCATTTCGTGTATTTGAAATACACGAAATTGCACTGTTGGAGCTTGCAGGCGGATAGACACTACTCGTATGGGACGGTTTTCACCGGTTGCTTGCCACCTTGGACTATGTTCGCCCCTATGCCTGCATCCGGGGCTGTGTTGATTGATGACGGCGTTCCCAGCGGGCGAGCTTAATCGTCACCAGCGTGAGCGCCCAGGCCACAAGCGAGAACGCGGCGCCCACTGCGCCTACGTACGCAATGCCAATGTTGCTTACCACGGCTCCGCCCACTGCGGTGCCAAACGTGATGCCGACGCTAAACCCATGGGCTTAACCGAGCTTGCGAGTACCATCGACTTGGGATGGCGGCGGCGTGCCACGTCCATGAAGTGCGTGAAGCATGACACCGAGAACAGGCACATGAGCAGCGCCAAGCTAATGTGACAAAGGGGCAGTCCGTTTGTCACATTCCATGCCTTATAAACTTGCAAATTCTGCAAGTTTCTAAGGTAACATCTTATAAACTTGCAAAAAATGCAAGTTTATAAGATTTCATGTCTGGTCGGGCGCTAGGGAGACTCTATGGATATCGTTCGCCGAAGCCGTTATCTTGATCGACTCATTGCTTTTCAGGATACCGACCTCATCAAAATCGTGACGGGCATACGCCGTTGTGGCAAATCAACGTTATTGGACATGATGAGGGACTATCTGGCGCAACAGGGGGTGCCAGCCGAGCGTTTGCTGACCTTTAAGATGGAATCTCTAGAGTACGCGGGAATTACGGATTATCTGACGTTTTATCGTATGGTTCGGGAGCGCATCGACGGCATCGATCATCCCTACCTGTTCTTTGACGAGCTCCAGAATGTCGAAGGTTGGGAAAAGGCGGTCAACTCGCTCCGAGTGGATTTGCCGTGCGATATCTATGTCACGGGCTCCAATGCCTTTTTGCTATCGAGCGAGCTCGCAACGCTTATCTCGGGCCGATATGTCGAGGTCAAGATGCAGCCTCTCACGTTTGGCGAATATCTTGATTTTCGCTCGATTGATGCGGTCGCCGCTGAAGGGCTTGGTGAGAGGGTCGAACTTGTTTCCAAGACGGGCGATCGCCTTAATTCAAATACCGTGCTTGAGCAGTACATAACCTATGGCGGCATGCCGTTTCTGGCCCATGATGAGCCGAGACGTGAGCTGTGTCGCGACTATATCCGTAGCCTCTACCAGACGATCGTCGCGCGCGATATCCTGTCGCGTGTGACGCGTAGGGGTCGCGGAGCTATCACCAAGCGCGATGTTCTCGAGCGGCTCTGTGCGTATCTGACAGACAACATCTCCAACCAAACCTCGGTCAACAAAATCGTAGGGACGCTCAACGAATCAGCGGGCGGTAAGACCAACGCATCGACGGTGTCGGCATATATTGACGCTCTGGAAGAGACGTACCTGTTTACCAAAGTAAAAAGGTATGACATCAAGGGGCGGGAGCTTCTTAAGACAGGCGGTAAATATTACATAGCTGATACGGGAATTCGCAGCTATCTTGACGGATATAGAGGTAGCGATAGCGGAAGGATGCTCGAGAACGTTATCTACAACCAGCTTGTCTTTGAAGGATACGAAGTGTTTTGCGGCCATCTACGCGCGGGGGAAATCGACTTTGTCGCAATCGGCGAGGGATCAGACCGCAAATATATCCAGGTTACCGAACGGATCGATGCCGAGGCGACGAGGGAACGCGAGCTGCGACCGCTCAAGCTAAGCACGCTAGGAAAAATTCCTGATTCGTATGAGAAGATCCTGATTGTCAGGGATGGCGACCATCCAACGGACATCGATGGCATCAGAATCGTGGGGGCAGTCGACTTCTTGTTGAGAAATAAGATTACCCGCGGCTAAACGTAAACAGATCCGTTTCGATGCGACAAAGGAGCAGTCCTTTTCGCATTCCGTGCGAGCCCTCGTGCCGTCTGGGGGTATAAGGCTAGCAAGTGTTTATTTGCGAGGCCTAAGGGGCGCCCCGTATGGATATCGATAACTTTGAATGGTGGTATAGCGAGGGCGAGGTTCCGGACGAGGAGTGGGACGAGCCCGCGCCGCATGACGTGTCGAGCGACGAGGACGAGAGCGGCGACGATGCCGTCGAGACGGATGCCGCTTCCGACTCGGCCGAACCCCTAACCTTTGAACAGGCCTGGGCCCAGGCTGAGGCCGACGAGGCAAAGGCCGACGCCACGGCCACACTGGGTGAGCCGGCCGACATGTCCATCTCGCCGGCAAGGACCCCACAGCCGCGTCACACTATCGACCCCGACAGCACGGCATCCTTTAGCATTCTCGACGTGCCCGCGCAGGGCGCCCAGGCGCCTGCGCCCACGCATCGCCCCGATCTGGCTCGCGAGGAAGGCGCGGGCCGGCGCTCTCCGCTCGGCCCCATCCTCATCGCCTTCATGGCCGGCGTTATCGCCTGCTCGGCAATCGGCAGCGTTTGGAGCCATGTTGAGCAGCAGCGCCAAGACGCCGCCAAGGTCGAGATCTCCGTCGAACAATCGCTCAGCCGTACGCGCTCGGTGCATGTGTCGGTCGAGGTCAAGGACGGCGCGACGTGGGATACCGCGCGCGGCGACAGCCAGATGCTCATCCATATCGTGGGCCGTACGCTCAAGGGACAAGCGATCGACGAGCACCAATACGTCAATTCCGAAGGTGACGGTATCGAGCTCAAGCCCGGCGACTACGAACTTACGGTCGATGAGCCACCTGTCGCCACCGACGGCACGCGTTTTCGTGCCTCGAAAAGAATGGTTCCCGCGAGCTTTAACTCGCGGGCGCCCGATACGGTCGACACCACCTCGCAGGGCGGGTTTGACCTTTACGTGGATACCCAGTAGGCGCTCGCCGCCCATTTCCGCTATGGCTACTCAATAATCGCCTGCCGTCCCGTCCCGCCGCCAAGAGTGGGACAATAGTCCTCGACACTATTGTTTACTTTTGGAGGAAGTAGCATGTCTACCGTCACTACCATCAGGCGCGGCGGCCTCACCGCGGCCATCGATTCCATGGGCGCCCAGCTCACGAGCCTTGCCCTCAACGGCAACGAGTATCTGTGGCAGGGCGATCCCGCTTTTTGGGGCAAGCATGCGCCCATCCTGTTCCCCATTGTGGGCTCGCTGCGCAACAACACGGCGACGTCTGCGGCCGGCAGCTGCGAGATGGCGCGCCATGGCATCGCGCGTATCGTGGAGCACAAGCTGGTCGAGGTGTCGGAGGACGGTTCGTCCGTCACCTACGAGATCACCGATACGCCCGAGTCGCTCAAGGCCTTCCCGTTCCACTTTAAGCTCAATATGACCTATGCCCTGACTGGCGACGCCACTCTTACGCAGACCTTTGCCGTCACCAACACCGGCGACGTGGACCTGCCGTTTTCGGTGGGCGGCCACCCCGCATTTAACGTGCCCGTTCCCGGTGCCGAGGACGAGGCATTCGAGGATTACGAGCTGGCGTTTACCGAGGCTTGGACTAACGAGGCCCCCATCATCACGCCCGATGGCCTTATGACGTTCGAGGGAAGCTACAAGGCTCCCGATAACTCGGACGTGCTGCCCATCACACACCGTAGCTTCGACAACGACGCCATCATGTTCACCGATACCCCGGGCTCCACGCTCACGCTGCGCAGTCGCAAGTCGGGCCACGGCGTCAAGATTGACTTTGAGGGCTTTAAGTACATTGGCGTGTGGTCTGCCGCCAACGACGCCCCGTTCGTGGCGCTCGAGCCTTGGACCGGACATACCACCATGGACACCGAGGACGACGTCTTCGAGCACAAGGTCAACACCATCACCTTGGCTCCCGGCGCCACCGACAAGCGCGCCTTCGAGGTTACGCTGCTCTAGAGGTTCCGCCGTTCTAACGAACGGCGGACCGGTCGACGCTGCGCGCCACCCAGAGCGACAATTTGTCATTCAAAAGGCAAGGCATGACCAGAAGGTCTATGCCTTGCCTTTTTCATGCCAACTTGTTCGCTCTGGGTGGCGCTCGCTGGCATTGCCGAATCATCGACGTCCCCAACGACTGTCCCCGATGACTACTTGTTTGACCAGTCGTTTAAGAACGTCCCCAACGGCTACCAATCGTTTTCTGTTTGTTAATTTGTATATATGCATCTGCTGGAGGTAACGCTGAGCGGTATCCTGTTAAGTCGTTAGCATACGATTCAACAGGGAAGGCAGATTATGCATTCTCCCCATCAGCGCGACGTGCGTCCACAGCCGGTGTGCAGCCGTCGCATCTTCTTGGGTAGCGCTCTTGCCGCGAGCGCTTCCGTCGTCGCCGGCGCGCTCGCCGGCTGTCAGCGCCCGTCCACGCTCAAGGTGGTTCAGCCCACGACGGGCGGCGGTCGCGACGACCTGTCCGATTCCGTGATCGGCAAGGATAAGATTCGCATCGGCATGGAGGCGGCCTACGCCCCGTACAACTGGCAGGTTTCCGAAGCCAGTGAGTACACCATCCCCATCGACAACGTACAAGGCGCCTATGCCGATGGCTACGACGTGCAGATCGCCAAGATTGTCTGCAAGGCCCTCGGTGGCGAGCCCGTTGCCGTCAAGCAGAGCTTCTCGGGCCTTATCGATTCGCTCAACAACGGCCAGATCGACCTCATCATCGCCGGTATGAGCGCCACGCCCGAGCGTGAGGAGTCGGTCGGCTTCTCCGACCCGTACTTTATTGGCTACTTCGGCCTGTTCGTAAAAGAGGGTTCCCCCTACCAAAACGCCACCAAGCTCAGTGACTTCAGCGGCGCCACGGTGCTCGGCCAAAAGGACACCATGCTCGATACCGTCATCGACGAGATCCCGGGCGTCGTTCACAAAAACCCGGTCGACTCCGTCCCCACGGTGTTCTCGAACCTGCTGCAGGGCACCTGCGACGCCGTGACGTACAACACCGAAAACGAAAAGGGCTACATGGCCCAAAATCCCGGTATCGTCCCCATTCATTTTGCCGAGGGCGAGGGCTTTAAGCAGGAGGTCGCGGCAAACGTCGGCTGCCGCAAGGGCTCGGACAAGCTGCTTAAGCTCATCGACAAGACGCTCAAGGGCGTCAGCCAGGAGGAGCGCGACCAGATGTGGGACGCGTGCCTCGACCGTCAGCCGGCATAGGGAGGCAGCATGAAAGCCATCAATCGTCTGGTCTCCTTTATCAAAGCCGACCATCGTTATGTGTACCTGGGCACGAGCGTCATCGCGGCGCTCGGACTGGCGTTTAGCCAGCGCAACCCCACGCCGCTGAGCTTCCTGGCCCCCACGGGCGTGTTCCAAGATTGCCTTTGGGCGATCCTGTGGGCGTGGCTCGTCGTGTCGGCGGCGGCGCTGGTCACCAAGCTTATGCACTGGAGCGACTATCGCGAAAAATCGCCGTTCGCATCCGAGCGTTTCCGTCGTGGAGCACGCTTGGGCAGCTATGTCGTGGTCGCCATCGCGGTGGTCTTTTTCGTGGATCGCTGCGTCATGTCGTTTATCGACTTGGTGCAGGTGAGCATTGTCTCGGATTCCAACCCCAGCGACTTTTTGTCGAGCCTGGTCTATATGACCTACAAGAGCGGCGACTTCTTTATCCGCGGCATCGAGATTACCATCGCACTTGCGACCTTCGGTACCGTTATCGCCTTTTTCCTGGCACTGCTCTTTGTGTTTTTGCGCATTCAGACCTTCGATCGCGTGGACAACGACCTGGTGCGCTTCTTTAAGAGCATCGGCCGCGGCTTTACGACCGTCTACTCCACCATCGTGCGCGGTACGCCCATGATGGTCCAGGGCCTGCTCATCTATTACGCGGGCTTCACCGTTTTGCGCGGCATGGGCTTCGAGACCGCCCAGGCCAACCAGATTTGGAGTACCTTTACCGCCGGCCTCGTCACCATCTCGCTCAACTCCACCGCCTACATGATGGAGGTCCTGCGCGGCGGCATCGAGTCCATCGATCCCGGTCAGGCCGAGGCGGCGCGCTCGCTGGGTCTGTCGCAGTGGCAGGCTATGCGTAAAGTCGTGTTTCCCCAGGGCATTAAAAACGCGATTCCGGCGCTCACCAACGAGCTCATCATCAACATCAAGGACTCGTCGGTGCTCTCGGTCATCGGCGTGTTCGACCTCATGTACGCCACAACCACCGTCGCCGGCGTGTACTACCGCCAGATGGAGGTCTACTGCGTGGCACTCGTGGTCTACCTAATCCTGACGCTCGTGGCGAGCCGCCTGCTCGAGGCCTTTGGCAAAAAGCTCGGCGCCGAGGCCCCGGCCACGCTGCCCAGCTCCAACTAGGCTCAAGACGAGGAGAATCATCATGGCAGATACCGCCACTACCGGCGCTGCGGCCGCCGCACAGACCAATGAGCCGCTCATCCGCGTCGAGGGCCTGCACAAGAGCTTCGGCTCGCTCGAGGTGCTCAAGGGCATCGACCTGTCCGTTAACCCCGGCGAGGTCGTTACCATTATCGGCGCTTCGGGTTCGGGCAAATCGACCTTTCTGCGCTGCCTCAACCTGCTCGAGACCCCGGACGCGGGCCATATCTGGTTCCATGGCCAGGACCTCACGGCCGAGCGCTGCAACATTAACAAGCTGCGTGAGGACATCGGCATGGTGTTCCAGGGCTTCAACCTGTTTAACAACATGGACGTGCTCGATAACTGCACGCTTGCGCCCGTCACGCTCAAAAAGATGAGCAAGGCCGAGGCCGAAAAGGTCGCGCTGGAGCATCTGACGAGCGTGGGACTCGAAAAGTTCGCGCACGCCGCCGTGGGTCGCCTGTCCGGTGGTCAAAAGCAGCGCGTGGCCATCGCTCGTGCCCTATGCATGAATCCGCAGATCATGCTGTTCGACGAGCCGACCTCCGCACTCGACCCCGAGATCGTGGGAGAGGTGCTCGAGGTCATGCGCAAGCTCGCTGCCGACGGCATGACCATGGTCGTCGTCACGCACGAGATGGCCTTTGCCCGCACCGTGTCCGATCGCGTGGTCTTTATGGACAAGGGCTTGGTCCTCGAGGACGCCGCGCCGGCGGAGCTCTTTGGCAACCCCAAGCACCAGCGTACCCGCGAGTTCCTCTCGCGCTATCTCGAGGACAAATAACCAACCGCAAATGTTTGCATGGCAGGGCCGTTCCGGTGGGGCGGCCCTCGTCATCACAATCGAAAGGATGTCATGGCCGAGGTTTGGCGCTTCTTTGCGCATGAGGATGATTTTGCCGATTTGGACGAAGTTGGCGCGTGCGAGCGCCTGGGGCGCGTGCTGTCGTTTCCGACCGTTTCGAGTATGGATGCCGAGGCGGTGAACTGGCAGCCGTTCGATGACCTGCGCGCCTATATGCAGCAGGCGTGGCCACATGTGTTCGCGGCGGGCGAGGTCGAACTCATCGACCACTCGCTGCTGGTGACACTTGGCGGTTCCGACCCTGCCCTCAAGCCCGTTATGCTCATGGGCCACATGGACGTGGTTCCCGTGGTGCCCGGCACCGAGGCCGACTGGACGCATGCCCCCTTTAGCGGTCACGTGGATGACACCTACATTTGGGGTCGCGGCGCTATCGACATGAAAGACCAGGTCGCAGGTATTCTCGAGGCGGTTGAGTATGCGTTGGTGCACGGCTGGGAGCACGAGCGGACGCTGCTGCTCGCCTTTGGCCAGGACGAGGAGACCACGCAGTATGGAGCGGGGGCCATCGGCCGCGTGCTCGAGGAGCGCGGCGTTGAACTTGAATACCTGATCGACGAGGGTGACTACCGTATTGTTTCGGCTGCCGAGTACGGCGCGGGCGAGGGGTGGCTTATGCATGCCGACCTTGCCGAGAAGGGCTATGCCGATATCGTGCTCAAGACGAAGAGCGAAGGCGGACATTCGTCCAACCCCTACGGCGGCACATCGCTCGAGGTATTGAGCCGCGCTATCGCCGCAATCTGCGATATCGAGTGGCCGACGCGCGTGACCGATCTGCTTGCCGCGCAGCTTGTCGAGTTGGGGCTCTACACGGCGGATGAGATTGCCGCCAACGGAGGCGTCATTGTTCGCGACTGCCTCGCCAGCAACAAGCTCTATCCGCTCGTGACCACTACCTGTGCGCCCACGCAGATTGAGGGCGGCAGCACTGGCGCCAACGTGATGCCGCAGGATATGTGGGCCAATATTAACTTCCGCATGCTCGAGGGCACGGGCGTGGCTGATGTTGTTGACCGTTGCCGCGAGGCCGTTGCCGCTGCGGGCCTTACCGGGCGCGTGGAGGTCGAACTTGGCCCCGGCAGCTCAGAACCTTCGCCGTCCCCACGTGTTGGCGGACCGGGGCTCGAGGCCGTTCGCACTATTGCCGCCCGCTACTTTCGTGATCAAAAGGGGGCGGAGGAAAACGTACCGAATGCGGCGGGCGGGGCTGCTGTCGGCATTGTGCCCTCAACTGTGATCGGTGCCACCGATGCGGCTAACTATCAGCGTATTTGCTCTGAATGCATTCGCTTTTCGGCGTTTGTGGTCGACGATGACGAGTGCGATCGCGGTGTCCACGGCACCAACGAGCGCATTACCCGCCGTGCCTACCTCCAAGGTGTCCACTTTTTCATCGCTCTGCTTCAAACGCTCTAGAATGTGACAAAGCGACAGTCCCTTTGTTAGCCGTTGTAGTCGTTGGGGACGTTCTTAAACGACTCGTCGTTAAGGAACGTCCCCAACGACTACGTCCACTCATTCCGGGTTGATTTCCGATCTCAACCGAACACATTGAGCTGATGGCACGCTCCCGCAGTTAACCGAACGTCCCCGCGGCCCCTCTCGGGCCCCGGGGGCGCCATTTTCCCAGTTGAAGGAATGGTGGAGATGTGTTTCGATGGGTCCGGTGGCCATGCCCCGCCCGCCGCCCGGCACCTCTTCCCAGACTCAGCCGGACGGTCGGTCCGTCTATTCCGTTTTTCTCCTAGGCTAGGCCAGCGGGGCATCGCCCCTCTCTGCGCGCGCCCTCTCGATGAGCCCCGGCGTCAGGTCGAGGTCGCCGAGCGGCACGTCCCCCACGCCGTAGGCGTCCAGCAGCGCCGCCGCGTCCTCCCCGAGCATCGCCCTGAAGGCGCGCGCGGGCGTCGCGAAGCCGAGCGCGCCGCGGGGCTCGGAGTTCACGTGCGACATGGCCAGCGCCAGGTCGGCCGGGACGAGCCGGTCGAACCTGATTCCGGCGCCCTTGGGCAGCAGCTTCCTGATCTCGACGTGGTTGCGCTCGCAGGCGCCCTTCTGGTCGCTGCGCCTGGGGTCGCAGTAGAACAGCCTCGTCTCGCCCGGCCCCTCGCCGAGCAGCGCCGCGATCGCCGCCTCGTCGGAGAACTCGGCGCCGTTGTCGGTGAGGACGGCGCGGAACACGCGGCGCGTCCCGTCGGCGCCGAGGATGGCCCGGACGCCCTCCAGGGCGTCCGCGACGCACCCGGCGGTCTTCTCCTCCAGCGGCAGCGCGAGCTGGAGCCTGCTGGGGCGGTGCAGCAGCGTGAGCAGGCAGGCGGAGTCCTCCCGGGCCCCCTCGACGGTGTCCATCTCCCAGGCCGCGGCGCACGCGCCCTCCCCGAGGGCGAGGAACGCGGCATGCGACCTGCGGGCGGAGTGGCGGGTCGCCGCCCGGCCCGCGGCGCGCTTCCTCGGCCTGTAGCCGACCTTGCGCCTGAGCTCCATGTTGGTCATGCCGTCGTAGCCCGCCGAGACCCAGCGGTAGATGGTCGACGGCGACAGGTCCACCGGGCCGCCGTTGCGCGCCGCCATCTGCTCGGGCGACAGCCCCCGGCGCAGGCAGTCCCTTATCGCCTCCAGCCTGGCCGCCGCGGCGGGCTCGTCGGCGTCTATCCCGCGCCTGGACGAGACGAGGACCGAGTCGGCGCACAGCTGCGCGGCCCGGGCCTCGTAGAAGACGTGGGGGCGGCGCTTGCAGCCGATCGCGCGGTACCGGCCGCAGCCGTTGCAGCATCGCGGCCACGCCGCCAGGCGCGGGCAGGCCGCCGACAGGTCGGCGGAGGCGTCCACGCGCTCGCCGCGCCTGGCCTTCGGCGCCGTCACGAACCTGTGCGACGCCACCTCGGCGCTCACCGTCGAGGGCGACCTGCCCAGCTCCCTCGCGATCTCCCTGCACGACGCCCTGCGCTCCAGCATCCTCTGGACCGTGTCCCGCTCGTGCCTCGTGAGCCTTCCGTAGGCCCTCGGGACCGCCCTTGCGGAGCCGCTCTTCTTCTTTCCGGACATGCCGTCCTCCGATCTCCCGGGGCCGGCCGATCCGGCCCTCAGGGTATCGGGTTCCCACATTCATCCGCACATGTACGGATGAATGTGGGAGGTGTTCGGATAAAGTCGATAATCAAGGTCCACTCATTCCGTGCGGGTTATATGCAGGTTTGCCTGCGCACGCTATCATATATGGGTTAGACCGCAACTATGTACCCTATACGCGAAGGGATGCGCATGTATCTGAAAATCGACATGTTCTAGCTGGGCTTACCCCGCAACGGCGCCATGCGCCCCATCAATTCCGCCGATTTTCACCTTCACGCATATAAAGGAGTTCCGCCATGCGCGACAAGCTCGAAAAGATCATCAAGGCCTACGAGGAGCTCGAGAAGAAGCTTTCCGACCCGGCCGTCGCCTCCGACATCAAGGAGTTCACGCGTCTCAACAAGGAGTACGCGCACCAGTCCGACCTCATTGCCGCTGCGCGCGAGTACATCGGCGCGCTCGACGACATCGAGGCTGCCAAAGAAATGCTCCGTGACACTACCGATGCCGACGAGAAGGAGATGCTCCAGATGGACATCTCCGAGAACGAGGACAAGCTTCCCCAGCTCGAGGAAGACATCAAGTACATGCTCATCCCGAGTGACCCCAATGACGACAAGAACACCATCGTCGAGATTCGTTCCGCTGCAGGTGGCGACGAGGCGGCCATTTTCGCCGGTGACTTGTACAAGATGTACCAACGCTTCTGCGAGTCGCGTGGCTGGAAGACCACCGTGCTCGACTCCAGCCCCAGCGAGGCCGGCGGTTTTAAGTCCATCGAGTTCAAGGTCGAGGGCGACCGTGTCTACTCCGTCATGAAGTTCGAGTCCGGCGTGCACCGTGTCCAGCGCGTTCCCAAGACCGAGTCCCAGGGCCGCATCCAGACCTCCACGGCAACTGTCGCCGTGCTTCCCGAGGCCGAGGAGATCGACGTTCAGATCAACCAGTCCGACCTGCGCATCGATACCTACTGTGCCTCCGGTCCTGGCGGTCAGTGCGTTAACACCACCTACTCCGCCGTGCGCATTACCCACCTGCCCACCAATACCGTGGTGCAGTCGCAGGAGCAGCGTTCCCAGATTCAAAACCGCGAGGTCTGCATGCAGATGCTGCGTGCCCGTCTGTACGAGATGGAACTCGAGAAGCAGCAGGCCGAGCTCGGCGCCGAGCGCCAGAGCCAGATTGGCCACGGAAACCGTTCCGAGAAGATCCGTACTTACAACCAGCCCCAGGACCGCGTGACCGACCACCGTATCGGTTTCAACTCCACCTACAACGGCGTCCTTCTGGGCGACCAACTCGGTGCCGTCATCGAGGCGCTTGCCGCCGCCGAGCGTGCCGAGAAGCTGGCACAGGCCGTATAAGTTACGGCGTTTTACCAAACGCCGTAACGGCTCGACGCTGCGCGGGCCGCACCTGTACAATCTGACGTTCAACTTCAAGGGCGCGACCAGAAGGTCAGCGCCCTTTCGTTCCACGTCACCTTGTCTCAAATGCGACCCGCTCGCTGTCCGTCCTCTACCTGCGGCGGGTAGTCATTGGGGACTTATGCTCAACCTGCGGCGCCTAGAGGTAGTCATTGGGGACGTTCTTAAATGACTAGGTTGGGTAAATCACTTTTCGAGTTTATTTAATCTACTTTGTTGGAAATTAAGCTGCCTGCCTGCTCAAAGTAATTAACAGCCTTCATCTGCAATTGAAAATACTGCTCGAAAAATCGTCCAAGAAGTCGCGGGGCCCTTTTTGGTGCGTCGCACGTCAAGTGATTTGGCAAGTTCTTGGTTAGATATTGGTTAGTTTTGGGGCAACCTTGCCAAAAGCTTGACGAATGCAAATCTAGACGTCGGCGAATGAACACTTTGAGCGAGCCCGGTGCAAAATTCTGGGCTGATTCTCGATAATCGCTTCCAATCGTCTCTCGCCGCGTGCCGCCCTCGCGTACAATCTGCTCCGACATTCGCGCGCCGCCCGGCGCTTAAGAGGGGAGGACCCATGGCAAACGAGATCTGGACCATCAGGCGTTGTCTCGAGTGGACCAAGGAGTACCTAGCCGAGCGCGGCGAAGAGCACCCCCGTCTTTCTGCCGAGTGGCTGTTGTGCGCCGCCACGGGCCTAGCGCGCATCGACTTATATATGCGTATGGACGACACGCTCGATGCAGCGCAGCTCGAGACCATGCACGCGGCGGTTGTCCGTCGCGCCAAGGGCGAGCCGCTGCAGTACATCACCGGCAGCACGCAGTTCCGCATGATCGACGTCGCGTGCGCCCCCGGCGTGCTCATTCCACGTCCCGAGACCGAGATGCTCGTCGAGGAAGTCCTCAATTATCTGGATGTCGAGGTTCTGAGCCCCGAAGCTGCCACCCGCCAGCGTGTAGAGTTGCCATGGAACGACGAGGTCGAGCAGGCGCGTAAAGCCGAAGTCGCATTGGCTGACGAACGCGCGACTGCCGAGCGCCGTGCCGCCAACCTCACGGCTGCCGATGAGGCGGCGTTGGGCGGAGACGTGCTGGGCAGCCGAGCTTATGCCGAGGAGCTGGCCGATCGTGAGGCCGAGGAAGCCGCCGCGCAGGCAGCTGAGGCCGAGACCGCGGAAGTCGCCGAGCCCGAGCTCGACGAATACGGCATTGCCATCGAAGGCGTCGAACAAGAGACGGCCCTAGTGCAGGATGCCGCCGCGTCTGTGCCTGCCGACCCCCGCATTGCCCGCGTTCTCGAGGTCGGCTGCGGCACGGGCTGCATTTCGCTCTCCCTTGCTTGGGAGCGTCGCGGCCATGTCGCCTGCACCGCTACCGATATCGAGCCGCGCGCCATCGACCTGGCCACCAAAAACCGCGATGCACTCGGGCTTACGTCCGATGAGGTCGCCTTCAGCCTCACGAACCTGGTGAGCTCTATCCCCCGCGAGGAGTGGGGCACCTTCGACGTGCTCGTTTCCAACCCGCCTTATATCCCGACTGACGTCATGCGCTCGCTGCCGCACGAGGTCAAGGACTTTGAGCCCGATTTGGCGCTCGAGGGCGGAGCCGATGGCCTTGATATCTTCCGCCGCCTGCTCAATGCGGCGCCCTATATGCTGCGCGCCGGCGGCCTGTTTGCCTGCGAGCTCTATGAGGGCGCCCTCGACGCTGCGGCCAAGCTCTGCCGCCAGGCGGGTCTTTCGGACGTACGCATCGTCCGTGACCTCACCGATCGTCCCCGCATCGTTCGAGCTATCGTCACCGAGCCCAAACAACGTCAGTAAAGTACGAAGCGCATTGGCGGCGCGGCGGCGGGAGCGCTGCGCCGGAAATGTAAAGAGGCTTGTCACGGCTCAATTACCCCTCACTTTCACCGACTGCTATAGCCGCTCACCAAACCAACATGCGCTGTGGACAAATAGGTTAAACGTTTCGTGCGAGAATGCCCCTCAGTAAACAAACTTTCACCAGAGCGTAAGGGGCTGGCATACACATGCAGACGGTCTATCGGGTATTCGAGGGAGCGCGCGAGCCGCATCGGCTCGCCGTCGAGCGTACGGCCGAGGTGCTCGGCCGTGGCGGCCTGGCCCTGATCCCAACCGAGACCGTCTATGGCGTCGCTGTGGCAGTCAACGCCTTCTCGGACGCCGTGCCCCAAGATACAAGCGAATCTCTGCCGTGGCCGCGCGATCCGCAGGCTGCCGTCAACGGCGCCGCGGTGCCCGCGCTCGGTACCGGCTACCGTCGCATCTTTACCCTCAAGCAGCGTGAGCTCACCCAAACGGTCGCCTGGCTGGTCGATGATGCCGAGGCCCTCGACCGCTACGGCGTGGATATCCCAGAAGAGGCACGCATACTTGCCCGACGATGCTGGCCGGGCGCCCTGACTATTGTGGTCAAGGCGGCTCCCTGCGTGCCGACCTTTATGCGTGCCGCCGACGACACGGTGGCTCTTCGCGCGTCGGCATCGCCCGTGGTACAGGCGCTCATCTGCACCTGTGGCAGCCCACTTGCCTGTACGAGCGCCAATACACACGGCGCGCCCGCGCCGGCAAGCTTTGCCGACGTTGAAGACCGCATTCTAGAAGGGGTCGACGTGGCCGTCGACGCGGGCGAGACGCCGTGCCGCGACGCTTCGACCATCGTGTCGTTCCAGCACGGCGGGCTCCAGATCCTGCGCCAAGGCGCACTTCCCGCGTCAGAGATTGAGCGGGTCCTGTCCGACCCGATGCAACAGAAAGGTGTAAGCGATGTCGTTGAATCTGGGCAGCCTGGGCATGGAAGATGCCTCGTTTGACTTTGGCGGTTCCTACATCATGGCGCTCGACTGCGGCACCACCTCGGTACTTGCGACCATCGTCGACGAGTACGGCTGCATTGTCGCCCAAGCGCGCCGCAGTGTCAAAACCAGCTTCCCGCGTCCCGGCTGGGTGGAGCAAGACCCCATGGCGGTCCTTGCCAGCCAGATTGCGGTCATGATGGAGGTTCAGTTTAAGAGCGGGATTCATTCCGATCGCATCGCCGCCATCGGTATCTCCAATCAGCGTGAGACCACGGTGGTCTGGGACCGCGTGAGCGGCCAGCCCATCTATAACGCCATCGTATGGCAGTGCCGTCGCACCGCGTCTCTGATCGATAATTTGGTTGAGCAGGGCGCAGAAGAGCTGGTGCGCTCCCGCACGGGGCTTACGCTCGACCCGTATTTCTCGGCCTCCAAGGTGCAGTGGATTCTCGACAACGTCGACGGCGCACGCGAGAGCGCGGCGGCGGGCGACCTCATGTTTGGCACCATCGACACCTGGCTCATCTACAACCTCACCGGCAGCCAGGTCTTTGCCACCGACTACACCAATGCCAGCCGCACGGCACTCTTTAATATCCATACGCTCGATTGGGACGACGACCTGCTGGCGCTCTTTGACGTTCCACGTTCCATGATGCCCGAGGTTCGCTGGAGCTCGGGCGACTACGGCCGCGTCGCGAGCGACATCATGACCAACATGCCACCCATCATGGGTGTGGCGGGCGACCAGCAGGCGTCGCTGTTCGGCCACTGCTGTTTCCATCCCGGCCAGACCAAAAACACCTATGGCACTGGTTGCTTTATGCTCATGAACACCGGCGACGAGGTCGTCGAATCCAAGAACGGTCTGGTCTCCACCATCGGTATCGCCGCGGACGGGAAGATCAGCTATGCACTCGAGGGTTCCATCTTTGCCGCCGGCTCCACCATGAACTGGCTTCGCAACAACATGGGCATCATCTCGAGCGTGAGCGAGTCTGCACAACTCGCCGCTTCGATTAACGACAACGAGGGCTGCTACTTCGTTCCCGCCTTTGCGGGTTTGGGCGCTCCCTGGTGGGACCCGCGTGCCCGCGGTATCGTGTGCGGTCTGACCGGCGCCTCGAGCCGTGCGACCATCGTACGTGCCGCCTGCGAATCCATGGCATATCAGAGCTACGACGTGCTGCGCGCCATGGAGCAGGACGTGGGGCTTTCGATCGAACGCCTGTCTGTCGATGGCGGCGCGTCGCGCAACGAGTTCATCATGCAATTCCAGGCCGACCTGCTGGATATCCCCGTGCTGCAATGCGAGACGGTGGAGACCACGGCAATCGGTGCCGCGTACTTGGCGGGCCTTGCCGTCGGCTATTGGGAAGACCTGGAAGAGCTGGAGCAAAATGCCCAGATCGTTAGGACCTTCCTTCCCCACATGTCCGCCGAGCGCCGCGAGCAAAACCTTGCGGGCTGGCGCGATGCGGTCAAGCGCTCGCTCAGTACCGCACAGTAGGGCTGCGACGGGCCACTCGATACAGCAAACCGCTAAACTTGTGTATGGCGCGCGGCGGCAACATCGCTGCGCGCCATGCCAGCAAGGTCGTTTTACGGCCGCAACGAAAGGGGCAATCAACTCATGACCGTTACCTACGATGCGTCCCGTGTGACGCTTGTCGATCACCCGCTCGTCCAGCACAAGCTGTCGATCCTGCGCGACAAAAACACCGGCACCAATCAGTTCCGCCAGCTCGTGCGCGAACTCGCGCTTTTTGACGGCTACGAGGCCATGCGCGACCTGCCTATGGAAGACGTCGAGGTCGAGACCCCCATCACTACCGCCACGTTCAAACAGCTCGCCGGCAAGAAACTCGCCATCGTGCCCATCCTGCGTGCGGGCCTTGGCATGGTCGACGGCATCCTCGACCTGGTGCCCTCCGCTCGCGTGGGACACATCGGTATGGAGCGCGACGAGGTTACCCACGAACCGCATGAGTATTACTGCAAGATGCCCAAGGATATCGACCAGCGCATCTGCCTGGTTGTCGACCCCATGCTCGCCACGGGCGGTTCGGCCGAGATGGCCATCAGCTACCTGCGCGAGCGCGGTGTCAAGGACATCCGCATGCTGTGCATCGTCGCGGCCCCCGAGGGCCTCAAGTCGCTGACCGAGAAGGACCCAGATGTGCATATCTATACCTGCGCCATCGACGACCATCTCAACGAGGCTGCCTACATCGTTCCCGGCCTCGGCGACGCCGGCGACCGCATCTACGGCACGCTCTAGTCGCTGGGCTAAGACGGCCGCGGCTGCAAATACGAAGAAACGGTGCGCGCGGACGAACAAAAGTCGACCGCGCGCACTCCTGTTAACGGACGTTTTGCCCTGCAGGGTTCGAGAAAAACGTATTACCGTACCTGCGGCATAAAGAAGGTCTTAAGAAAACGAACAGGTGCGTATTAACCGATGCTTTTTCGGTTGTACTTTAGCGATTGGCTCGTACAATAGTCACCAATGTTTGGCGGGAACTGTTCTGTGAAGCGTTAAAAAAGAAAGTGAGGACGCCAGTGTTTCAGATAGCCGATCTGCTCGCTATCGTTGCAGGCGCCATCGCGGGCGCGGTCGCCTTTCTTCCCTTTGTTTTTACGCTCAAGCCGGTTCTTGACGATAAGCAGAATGCGGACATGCTCAAGGGCATGGTGAGTCTGGCGGTTTCGGCAATCGCCCTGCTCGTCTTTACCTTGGTTGTGTTCGTGTTGTTCGGAGAGGCATTTCGCATGTTCCTCCTGGGCGAGGCGATCGGCTTCGTGGCCTTTATGGCCGCCTGCACGGTTCGTGTCGCCAAGGCGCTGCGAGATCCTCATGAGGTCGAAAGGTAAGTCGTGGAAATTTTTGAAAAGCTGCCTGATGAGATTAATCATCTGGTCAGCGAGTTCAGCTCCACCCCCGTCGTGGGCGATCTGAGCTGCGGCATCACGCAGTACTCGTTTTGGCTGATCGTCTCCACGATCGTGCTCCTGATCGTCCTGGCCGTGTTCAAGAAGAAGCAGACCCTGGTTCCCAAGGGCTTCTTCGTCAACGGTTTCGAGTACATCATCGAGTACGTCGAGAACGATATCGGCAAGGGCGTCGTGGGTGAGAACTGGAAGAAGCACTTCCCGTTCCTGTGCTCGCTTTTCCTGTTCATCCTGATCAATAACATGATCGGCCTGATTCCGGGAATGAAGCCCGGCACCGGCGCAATCGGCTCCACCGCCGCGCTCGCCATCTTCGCCTTCGTGTACTTCATCTACTACGGATGCAAGGCTCACGGTGTGATCGGCTACATCAAGAGCCTCGCCCCGCAGGGCGTGAGCTTCCCGATGAACGTCCTTGTGTGGGTCGTCGAGCTTTTCTCGACCTTCCTGCGCCTCATCACGCTCGCCGTCCGTCTGTTCTGCAACATGTTCGCAGGACACGTGGTCATGGGCTCGTTCGCCATCATGGCGAGCATGTTCATGCAGCCGCTGCTTCAGCAGGTTTCCGCGGCCCACGCCGTCGGCGCCCTGCCTTCGCTGGCCTGGCTTGCCATCCTCATCCTGATCTATGCGATCGAGCTTGTGGTCGGCGCCATCCAGGCTTACGTCTTCACGGTCCTTACCGCCGTGTATGTCTCCGAGGCAGAGGAGGTCGCGGAGGAGGAGTAGTCTTCCGTTCGCGCCTTAAAGGTAAGGCAATTCGTTAAACCGCCGGTGCCCGTACCCATGGAGCCCGGCAGTTATAAAAAGGTTATCCTGCGTGAAATAAGACACGCACGACAAAGGAGGAATCGTGGGAGTTATCGGTTACGGTCTCGGTGTTATCGGCGCTGGTCTTGCTATCGGCCTGTCTGCTCTGGGTGCTACGGGTGCTATGGCCCGTCAGCCTGAGGTCCAGGGCCGCGTGTTCACCGTCTTCATCATGGGCTCCGCCTTCGGCGAGGCTCTGGCTCTGATCGGCTTCGTTGTCGCGCTGATCGTTAAATAGCACGGAGCGTCAAGTATGAATCTTTCATCCCAGAAGAGCGCGATCGCACTCTCCGCGTCCGCGGCCGCGCTGCTTATGCCGGTTTCCGCGTTCGCCGAGGACGGCGCTGCCGGTGCGGACATCCTCATCCCTAAGATGGCGGAGTTCATCCCGGCGCTTATCGCCTTCCTGATCATCTGGATCGTGCTGGCCAAGGTCGCCCTGCCGGGCATCATGAAAACCATGGAGGAGCGCGGCAAGAAGATCGAGGAGAGCCTCGACGAGGCCGAGAAGACCAAGCAGGAGGCCATCGCCAAGCGCGCTGAGTCCGACTCGATCGTCACCGACGCCCGTCGTCAGGCTGCCGACATTGTTCTCGAGGCCCGTAAGGACGCCGAGTCCGAGCGCGCCCGTATCATCGAGGCTGCTCACAAGGAGGCCGAGGAGATCATCGCCAAGGCCCATACGACCGTCGAGGACGAGCGCAAGTCCATCTACGCCGGTGCCGCGAGCTCCATCGCCGACCTGTCCGTTGCCGTCGCCACCAAGATCGTGGGCGAGGCACTCGAGGACGAGGCCGGGCAGAAGAAGCTCATCGAGCGCTACATCCAGGAAGCAGGTAGCCTGAATGCCGACTAGCCGCTATCAGGACAAGGTGCTCGAGACCTACGCGCGCTCCCTCATGGAAGCCGCCAAGGCCGAGAACCATGTGTTCGAGGACCTCGAGATGATCGAGCGCCTGGCTTCCGCCAGCCCCGAGATCATCGCCGTGCTCGACACCATGTCCAAGCGCGACCAGCTCGACCTTCTTCCCAAGGTGGCAGCTGCCTTTAAGCATGTTGCCGAGGAAGACGAGGATGTAGTGGGCGTGACCGTCACCACGGCGATCCCGCTCGACGACGAGCTGCGTCAAACCATCACTAAGAAATGCGAGCAGGACTTCGGCCGCAAGGTATTCCTTATCGAGCAGGTCAATCCGTCTATCGTGGGCGGCCTGGTGCTCGAGGCCCGCGGCGAGCGTCGTGACATTTCCGTCAAGACGCAGCTGCGCATCGCACAGGAGACCCTCGCAAACTCTGCCAATTCGTACGGAGGTGAAGCCTAATGTCCGAAACCCTCAATGCCCAGGATATCGCCAAGAAACTGCAGGAGCAGCTCACGAACCTCTCCGCGACGGTCGATACGCATGAGGTTTCAACGGTCGACGAGGTAGGCGACGGCATCGCGCGCGTCTCCGGCCTCAAGAGCGCCATGGCAGGCGAGCTTCTGGAGTTCAAGAGCTCCGATACCGGTGAGACCGTCTTCGGCCTTGCCCAGAACCTTGACCGTGACGAGGTCGGCGCCGTTCTGTTCGGTGCCGTCGACTCCATCAAGGAAGGCGACGAGTGCCGCACCACTGGCCGCATTATGGATATCCCCGTGAGCCGTGCCATGCTCGGCCGCGTCGTCAATCCGCTCGGCCAGCCCATCGACGGTTTGGGTGACATTGTCGCCACGCACCGTCGTCCTATCGAGTTCAAGGCCCCCGGTGTCATCGACCGTACCCCGGTATGCGAGCCGGTTCAGACTGGCCTGTTGGCTATCGACTCCATGGTGCCTATCGGCCGCGGTCAGCGCGAGCTTATCATCGGCGACCGTAAGACCGGTAAGACCGCTATCGCCATCGACGCTATCCTCAACCAGCGTGGCAAGGGCATGGTCTGCATCTACGTCGCTATCGGCCAGAAGGCCTCCACGGTTGCCAACATCCGCGAGACCCTCGCTCAGCACGGCGCGCTCGACTACACCATCATCGTTTCGGCCACCGCTGCCGATTCCGCCCCTATGCAGTACATCGCGCCTATGGCCGGTGCCGCTATCGGCGAGTTCTTCATGTACAACGGCGAGGACGGCAAGCCCGCCAGCGAGACCAACCCCGGCGGCCACGTGCTCGTCATCTACGACGACCTGTCCAAGCAGGCTGTGGCCTACCGTCAGATGTCGCTGACGCTGCATCGTCCGCCCGGACGCGAGGCCTATCCTGGCGACATCTTCTACCTGCACTCTCGTCTGCTCGAGCGTGCCGTCAAGATGTCCAAGAAGAACGGTTACGGCTCCATGACGGCTCTGCCGATCATCGAGACCCAGGACGGCGACGTCTCGGCCTACATTCCGACCAACGTCATTTCCATTACCGATGGTCAGATCTACCTGCAGTCCGAGCTCTTCTTCCAGGGTCAGCGCCCGGCAGTCGACGTGGGCATCTCCGTGTCCCGCGTCGGTGGCGACGCACAGACCAAGGCTATGAAGCAGGTCGCCGGCAACCTCCGTCTGGACCTCGCTTCGTACCAGGAGCTCGCCGGCTTTACGCAGTTCGGCTCCGACCTCGACGAGGCCACGCAAAAGCAGCTTACCCACGGCGCTCGCATGACTGAGCTCCTTAAGCAGTCGCGCTACAAACCGTTTGAGGTTGGCGAGCAGATTGCAGTTCTGTTTGCAGGCAACGAGGGCTTCCTCGACGATCTCGAGATTGCCGACGTGCTGCCTTTCCGCGCCGAGCTTATCGAGTACCTGGACAACGGCTTTGGTTCGCTGCTCGACAAGGTTCGCGCCAAGAAGATCGACGATGACACCAAGGCTGAGCTCCTGCGCGTCATCGGCGACTTTAAGCAGCAGTTCATGGCCAAGCACCATGCCGATACGACTGGATCAGAGGAGAACTAAGCCCTATGGCCAACCTTCGCGACATTAAGAAGCGAATCTCCTCGGTTACCACGACCAAGCAGATCACGCGCACGATGGAGATGGTCTCTACGGCCAAGATCCGTCGTGCCCTCGATCGCTCCAAGCAGGCCGAACCCTATAAGGAGGCGCTGACCGACGTCATGTTGACGGTCGCCGGCGACGCCTCCTGTTCGGGCACCGATCCCATGCTGCAGAAGCATGAGAGCGTCAAGCATGGCCTGATTGTCGTTATCGCCTCGGACCGCGGCCTTGCCGGCGGTTTCAATACGACGGTGGAGCGCACGGCCGAAAAGCTCGCCGCTTCTTGGGCGAACGACGGCATCGAGTGCGAGATCATCGCGTGTGGGCGCAAACCGGCCACGTATTTCCGTGACCGCGCAAACGTCATCATGCACTTTGAGGGCAACTCCTCTGAGCCCGATTTCAATCAGGCCCGCATGATCTCCTCTCATATCTGCGATGCGTATCGTGCCGGTGAGCTTGACCGTGTCGAGCTTGTCTACCACCACGCCAAGAACCGCGTGGATCAGGAGCTTCGCGTCGAGCACTTGCTGCCGCTCGATCCCGAGATGATCGCTATGGCCCACGGTCCGCGTAAGAACGAGGCCGACGCCCCTAAGCGTATCTCGTCCACATTCGAGTTCGTGCCCTCTCCCGAGCATGTTCTCGGCAAGCTTGTACCGTCGTATATCCTGACGGTCATCTACCAGGCCTTGATCGATTCGGCCGCCGCCGAGCAGGGTGCACGCCGCAAGGCGATGCACTCCGCGACGGAAAACGCCACCGCGATCATCTCGACCCTTACCCGCACGTATAGTCGCGTGCGTCAGGCTTCGATCACGACCGAGATTAACGAGATCGTCGGCGGAGCCTCAGCATTGGAGGAACAGTAATGGCTAATAACACCGTAAAGCTTGCGGTCGAGGAAGCCACCAAGAAGACGACTGCCGGTGATGGTCGCATCGTGCGTATTATCGGTCCTGTCGTCGACGTCAAGTTTGACGGCGCGGTGCCCCCGATCTACAACGCGCTCACGGTCGAGGCCGAGACCCCGATCGGTCACCTGAGCACGATCCTCGAGGTCGAGAGCCAGCTTCCGGGCGGCGTCGTCCGCACGGTCGCCATGTCCTCGACCGACGGCCTGCAGCGCGGCCTCATCGCCACCGATACCGGTGAGCCCATGAAGATGCCCGTTGGCCCCAAGACACTCGGTCGCATCTGGAACGTCATGGGCAAGCCCGTCGACGGCAAGCCCATGCCCGAGGTGGAGGAGTTCTATCCCATCCACCATGCAGCGCCCCGCTTTGACGAGCTCACTACCAAGACCGAGATTTTCGAGACCGGCATTAAGGCCGTCGACCTGCTCGAGCCCTACATCCGTGGCGGCAAAACTGGTCTGTTCGGTGGCGCCGGCGTCGGCAAGACCGTTCTGATTCAGGAGCTCATCAACAACCTCGCTCAGGAGCACGGTGGCACCTCGGTGTTTACCGGCGTCGGCGAGCGTACCCGTGAGGGTACCGACCTTTATCTCGAGATGAGCGAGTCGGGCGTTATCGACAAGACCTGCTTGGTCTATGGTCAGATGAACGAGCCGCCTGGAGCGCGTCTGCGCATCGGTCTGGCCGGCCTTACCACCGCCGAGTACTTCCGCGATCGTGGTCAGGACGTTCTGCTGTTCATCGATAACATCTTCCGCTTCTCCCAAGCCGGTTCCGAGGTTTCCGCCCTTCTGGGTCGTATGCCGTCCGCCGTTGGCTACCAGCCCACGCTGGCTACCGAGATGGGCGACCTTCAGGAGCGCATCACCTCGACCAAGACGGGCTCCATCACCTCCGTTCAGGCTGTCTACGTCCCCGCAGACGACCTGACCGACCCGGCTCCCGCCACGACGTTTACGCACCTCGATGCCACTACGGTTCTTTCGCGTAGCATTTCGTCGCTCGGCTTGTTCCCGGCCATCGACCCGCTCGCGTCTTCCTCCGACGCCCTCGATCCCTCGATCGTCGGCGAGGAGCACTACCGTGTCGCCGTTAAGGTCCAGGAGCTCCTGCAGGAGTACTCCGACCTTCAGGACATCATCGCCATTCTGGGTATGGACGAGCTGTCCGAGGAGCAGCGCCTTACGGTCAACCGCGCTCGTAAGATTCAGCAGTTCCTCTCGCAGTCCTTCCACGTCGCCGAGAAGTTCACCGGCAACCCCGGTGTCTACGTTCGCGTCGAGGATACCGTCCGCTCCTTCGCCGAGATTGTCGACGGCAAGGCCGATGACCTGCCCGAGCAGGCTTTCCGCTATGCTTCCACGATTGAGGACGTGCGCGAGCGTGCCCGCAAGATGGGGGAGAAGTAGGTTATGCGTATCCGCATCGTGTGCCCCGTGAGCTGCGCCTATGAGGGCGACGCTGCGTTTGTGTCGATTCCGTCCACGGATGGCGAGTTTGGCGTTCTGCCTGCTCACTCCAGCGAGATCTGCACGATCGACCGCGGTTACGTTCGCGTCTCCGATAAGGCCATGGGCACTGTCGACCACACGTTTGCCGTGGCCGGCGGCTATGCCCAGGTTGCGGACGATGTCGTGACCGTTCTCGCCGAGCGCGCTTGCGATTTGGCGACCGTCGATGCCGACAAGCTTAAAGCTGATATTCAAGGTTTTGAAGAGAAGCTGGGTAATTTGTCGGAGGATGATGCGCGCCGCGCCTACCTCTATAATGAAATCGCATGGTGTAAGCTCATGCTTGCCCAATAGTCAAACGATTTGGCGTTCGACCATTTGCGAACACATCATGCCCGGGATGGCCCAGCCATCCCGGGCATGCTTTTTGAAAGGGTAGACCTTGGATATTATCCGTGTTGAAGGTGGCCACACCATCGGAGGCTCCGTGCCCGTTTCGGGTGCAAAGAACTCTGCACTCAAACTCATGGCGGCAACGCTTCTGGCACCGGGGAAGACGACGCTGCAGAACGTGCCCGATATCTCGGATGTCCATGTTATGGGCAAGGTGCTCAAGGGTATGGGCGCCAAGATTGACGTTCTCGATGAGCATACGCTCGAGATCGACACTTCTCAGGTTGATTCCTGGGAGGCTCCCTACGAGCTTGTCGCCAAGATGCGCGCCTCCACGGCCGTGATGGGTCCCCTGCTGGGCCGTTTCCATCGTGCCAAGATTGCCATGCCGGGTGGCTGCAATCTGGGTGCCCGTAAGATCGACATGCACATCTTGGGTCTTGAGGCGCTGGGCGTAGAATTCGACACTGCACACGGTTACATCAATGCCAACGCTCCTCAGGGGTTGCGTGGTACCACGGTTACGCTTGAATTTGCCAGCGTCGGCGCTACCGAGAACCTCATCATGGCGGCCGTGCGCGCACAAGGCACTACGGTTATCGATAATGCGGCTCGCGAGCCCGAGATCGTCGACCTTGCCAACATGCTTAACGAGATGGGCGCCAAGATTGTTGGCGCCGGCACGCCCGTCGTGACCATCGAAGGTGTGGACGAACTGCATCCCGTTACCCATCGCGTGGTGGGCGACCGCATCGAGGCCGGCACCTTTATCGTTGCCGGTGCCCTGATGGCCGATGACCGCGGTGTCGACGTTACGGGCTTTTGCCCCATTCACTTGGGCATGGTGCTCAAGAAGATGGAGCTCATGGGTATCGAGTGTGAGCGAATCGAGAATGGCGTTCACGTGAGTCGTGTCGAGCGCATCAGGCCGGTCGATATTCAGACACTTCCGTTCCCGGGCTTCCCGACGGACATGCAGGCGCAGATCATGGTGCTTTCCGCTCTTGCTGATGGCAGCTCTGTGATTACCGAGAATATCTTCGAGAACCGCTTCATGTTCGCGTCGGAGCTGGTCCGTATGGGCGCGGATATCCGCATCGAAAGCCATCACGCCATGATTCATGGCGTCAAGGGATTCTCGGGTGCACAGGTTACCTCGCCTGATCTGCGCGGCGGAGCCGCGCTCGTCGTTGCTGGCCTTATCGCCGACGGCGTTACCGAGGTCTCGGCCATCCATCACATCAAACGTGGCTATGAGCAGTTTGTCGAAAAACTGCAGGCACTTGGCGCAAACGTCGAGCACGCCACTGTTCCCGATCCCGTCATCTACTAATGCAGGTTGCCTATGTTTAATAATAAGAAGCCTTTAGCGGATACTCGAAGACCTTCAACCGGCGCACAGGCCAAGATCTACAGTCGCGATAATGTTGCACGCTACTCCGAGCGCGCTCGTCAGCGCCGCCGCGGCCAGACAATCCGTCGCGTTGCGCTTATCGCCGTGCTTGGCGTGCTGCTGAGCGCTACGACTGCCGCCGGGCTGTGGTTCGCCAACATTATGGGCAAGCTTGGCGATTCCAATGTCATTACCGACAATCTGCGCCATATCTTGGTGGATACCAATGAGGCCAAAGATCCGTTCTACGTGCTTCTTTTGGGTACCGATGGTCGTCCGGGCGAGGACACGTATCGCGCCGATTCAATTATCTTGGCGCGCATCGACCCTACGCAAAAGCAGGCTACGCTTATATCCATTCCACGTGATACCAAGGTTGTCTATAACGGCGAAACCATGAAGGTCAACGCCTGCCATACCTATGGCGGTGCCGAGGCCATGGTTCAAGCGGTCAATGAGCTGTGCGGCGTGCAGATTTCCCACTATGCCGAGGTTAGCTTTGACGGTATGCAATCATTGATTGACTCTGTGGGCGGTATCGACATCAACGCCACCGACGATGTCGATGACCCCGAGCATCTGGACATTAAGATTACGGCAGGCCAGCAGCACATGGACGGTGCTACCGCGCTCACCTATGCCCGTTGCCGCTATACCTATGCCGACGGCGACTATACGCGCATGCGTCACCAACGCCAGGTGCTTGGTGCCCTTGCCAACCAGATTCTCAACAACTTTGATGCTACGAAGGTCTTCGACCTGGTTAATTCGCTGTCCGATATGCTTGTGACCGATATGAGCGTTCAGGACATCGTGTCTACGGTCAATGCTATGCGCGGCATGGATGTCGATGGCATCTATTCGGCGAATCTGCCTTCCTACGCAGATGAAACCACCATGATCGACGGCCAGAGCTATGTCTTTGTCTACGAGGACGAGCTTAAGGAGATGATGGCGCGCGTCGATGCCGGCAAGGATCCTAAGGGACCAAACACCATGGGCCTATCCGACGGAACCAGCTCCACAATCGGTGATTTGAGCAACCATACTTCTGACGATTACGCCTACGGTACGGCCGGTTCGTCGGAAAGCTCGGGCGATTCGAGCTATTCGGACGATTCGAGCTATTCGGACGATTCGGATTACAGCTCATATTATTACGAGGAGCCCACTGGCGACGGCAACGGTTACGAAGCCAACTACTAGGGTTGCGCGGGCTTGCCAGCCCGTGCAACGGCTCGACGCTGCGCGCCGCCCAGAGCGACAATTTGTCATTCAAAAGGCAGGGCATGACCAGAAGGTCAATGTCCTGCCTTTTTCATGCCAACTTGTTCGCTCTGGACGTCGCTCGCTGACGTTGATTCAACCAGCGATGCCGACTACTCCCCTTGCACCAAAAAATCGCCCCGTTCCCGGTTTTGAGGACGGGGCGATTTTGCTTACCTAGATTATTCGAGTTCCTTATGCGAAGCGGGCGACGAGCTCCTGCAAGACGTCGGTCATCTTGACGAGCGAGCTGACCGGAACAAACTCGTTGACGCCGTGGTAGCAGTAGCCGCCCGTCGAAAGGTTGGGACAGGGCAGGCCGCGGAACGACAGCTGTGCACCGTCGGTGCCGCCGCGAATCGGCAGCACCTGGGGCTCAACATCGCAGGCAAGGAAGGATTCCTTAGCGACATCGATCAGCTCTGGGTAGTCGCGGACGATCTCGGCCATGTTACGGTACTGGTGCTTGATCTCGACCGTTACGCGCTCCTCGCCCAGACGCTGGTTGAGCAGCGCGGCGGCAGCATCCATCAGATCGAGCTTCTGCTGGAACTTGGCGGCATCGTGATCACGGACGATATAGCGCGCCGTGGCATGGTCGACTGTGGCAGAAACGCCCTCGAGGTGATAGAAGCCCTCGTAGCCCTCGGTGTATTCCGGACGCTGCACGTAGGGAAGCAGGGCATTGAAGTCGCAGAACAGATTGCCCGCGTTAACCATGCGGCCCTTGGCGTCGCCGGGGTGAATGGACTGGCCCTCAAAGCTAACGGTAGCCTCGGCGGCGTTGAAGCACTCCCACTCAAGCTCGCCAACCGGACCGCCGTCGACTGTGTAGGCATACTTACAGCCAAAGTCCTCGATATCCAACAGCTCGGCACCGTGGCCGATTTCCTCGTCCGGGCAGAAACAAATACCAAGCGTGGGGTGGGGCAGGCTGGGGTCCTGTGCAATGCGTGCGACGAGCGCCATAATCTCGGCGACACCGGCCTTATCGTCGGCGCCCAGCAGCGTGGTGCCGTCGGTGCAAACCAGGTCCTCGCCCAAAAGGTTGTTGAGGGCGGGGAGCTTGGCGGTGCTCATGGATACGGGCTTGCCGTCGACGATGCCGCAAACCAGGTCGCCGCCCTCGTAGTGCACGATGTGCGGCGCTACGCCGGCGCCCGGTGCGACCTCGGTGGTGTCGAGGTGCGCGATCAGGCCCAGAGCGGGCTTATTCTCGGAGCCGGCGCTCGCGGGAATGTGAGCGCAGACATAGGCGTTTTCGGTTACATGGGCATCGGTTGCACCAAGCTCGCGCAATTCCTCGGCAAGCACATTGGCAAGATCAAACTGGACGGTGCTCGACGGAACCTGGTCACAGTTGGCGTCCTCGGACTGTGTGTTGATCTGGACGTAGCGCAAAAAACGCTCGAGTACGTCGGGGTTCGTGGTGGTGTTTTCCATAGAGACCGCTCCAATCTTGGTTGTCGTGTGCAACAAGAACTCTAGCACGGTATGCCGCAGCATACCGCGACGCTTGGATGGGGTAGAATCAGCCATTGAATGCAGAAGGGACGGATGTTCATGGATACGACAAATAGCTCGCGCGAGCTACATCTAACGGTGGCGAACGAAGACTACTTGGAGTGCATGGTTCGCATCGAAAGCGAGGATGGGGAGACTAATGGCGTGCGGTCGGTCGATATCGCACAGCGCCTTGGCGTCTCGAAGGCATCGGTCAACAAGGCGGTTTCGGCTCTCAAGGCATCCGAACTTGTCGAGCAGTCTCACTACGGCAAGGTTATCCTGACCAACCGTGGGCGCGAGGTCGGTTTGGCTATCTGGTATCGCCATCGCCTGATTCGCACATTTTTGGTCCAGGAGCTCGGCGTCGACTTTGAGCGCGCTGATGCCGAGGCCTGCATGATGGAGCACGCGCTTTCCGAGGACACAATGGTCCGTTGGCTCGCCTATCTCGAAAAGCAGGGAATCAGCATCGAGGAATAGCGAAACATATATATGGATACGAGTTATTACAATCGCTTCGGCGGCGAGGAGCTTATGCGCCGACTTGCCAGCGAGACGCTGCTGGCACAGGGTCCGATGGGCAGCGTGCTGCTGAGTGAATACGGTGCCGCCGATATTCCGCCGGCATTTTGGAACCTCGCCGAACCGCAGACGGTTTCTCGCATCCACCGACTGTATGCCGCCGCTGGTGCACAGGTGCTTATTACCAATACGTTCCAGGCATCGGGTTTTGCGCTCGATCGCGATGAAATCGCTCCATCTATGGCAGAGGTCAATCGCGGGGCGGTCGACGATGCCCGCCAGGCAAATCCCCAGCTATTGCTGGGGTCCATGGGGCCTATTGCGATTGAGTGGTTTGTCGAGGATTCTTCCGAGTATCGAGAGATTCGCGCAAATGCTCGCGAGCAGGCGTCCGCCCTGCTCAACGCCGGCGTCGACGGGATTCTGGTCGAGACGATCACGTCTATCCGCAATCTGCAGCCCGTGCTCGCCGGTGTCCATGATGCCGCTGATGGCATGCCCGTTCTGGTGAGCTTTGCTATTGATGACAAGGGCGACCTGCTGGGTGATGGCCTAAACATCGAAGGTGCCATCTTGTATGCCGAGAAGCACGGTGCGAGCTCGGTTGGGGTCAATTGCTGCACCCTGACAGCGGCTACCGCTGCGGTACCAAGAATGGTCAAGATAGCCACGACGCCCGTTACTGTACGTCCCAATGCGGGAAATCCGGTCCAAACGCAAGATGGGCCTGTGTGGCACGAGGACCCCGAAGCTTTCGCGCGCGCATGCGTCGAGTGGAAGCGGGCTGGCGCCGCAATGGTTGGTGGCTGTTGCGGAACCACGGCGATCACGACGGCTGCTATGGCAGACGCGCTCGATATATAGAGTCCTAAGAAAAGCACATTCGAATTGCCGCCCCAACCGGGGCGGTTTTTTGTCTATATGCGCCCTCGACGGCTTTTGCCTAAACGGTGAATGCGTGCGCCGGCGGCTTGCCGGGCGCTCGTTGCGGGTATACCACCTGCGTACCATGATCCAAACACTGCGAGGTGTCTGCGTGTGTGCGCGATAATTCATTTTGGAACTGATGGCTGGCGCGCTCGCGTCGGCGAGGATTTCAACGCTGACAATGTTGCCCGTATCGCTGATGCCGCTGGCGAGCTCTGGCAAAAGACATATCCCGGCAAGACGGTATATATCGGGTATGACACCCGTCCCCGGGCGCGCGAGTTTGCAGAACTTGCAGCTGGCGTGCTTGCGGCCCATGGCCTTGATGCCGTGCTCGCGGCCCGTTTTGTACCCACGCCTGCCATCACGTGGGCTGCCGCATACGATGGCGAGGCGTGCGGGGCGCTCATGGTGACCGGTTCACATCATCCGCAGGGCTATCTCTGTCTCAAACTGCGCATGGGCGATGGTTCCACGGCAAACCAGGACGTCATCGAAGAACTCGAGGCAACGATGGCCGCCGAACCTCTGGGGCTCGAGGAGCAGTACCGCACGGCGGATATCATTCCCGACTATATGCGAGCGGTAGCATCGTTTGTCGATGCCGATGCCATTCGTGCCGCTCGTCTGCGCGTGGTGGTCGACCCCATGGGGGGAGCGGCTCAAGGTTATCTTGCCGATTTGCTGCGCGAGCTGGGTGTTGAGGTCCATGAGATTCATGCGGGGCAAGCATCGGATTGGGGGGATATCTGTCCCGATCCCGTAGAGCCGTGGGTGGATGCCTGCGAGCGTGCAGTTATCGAAGACGGTGCGTGTGCCGGCCTGGTGACCGATGGCGATGCTGACCGTATTGGCGCGGTCGACGAGCGCGGTAGATATATACATCCGCATCAGATCATGGCGCTCGTAATGGGCGAATTGGTTCAGTTTCGCAATTTGAAGGGGCGAGTCGTCGTCAATCTATCGTGCTCGACGCTTGTACGTCGTGTTGCCGAGGCACTCGGTTGCCGCGTGACCGTAAAACCGGTTGGCTTCAAATATATAGCCGCCGAGATGAAAAAAGACGGGGTGCTTATGGGCGGTGAGGAGGCCGGTGGCATCGGCATTGCCGCGCATATGCCCGAGCGTGACGGCATTCTCGCTTGCCTACTCCTGTGTGAGCTCATGGCAAAGACGGGGGCTTCGCTGGGCGTGCTGGTCGATCAGCTCGAGGCGAGTTTTGGAAAAACAAGTTATGGCCGTCGAGATTTACGACTTGAGGCAGAAGATGCCGAGTCGCTGCGCACGCTGCTTCCCGGTGTGAATCCCAAGTCGATTTGCGGCAAGGTGCCGCAGAGCGTAAGTCACATGGACGGCTTGCGTTTGGCATTTGAGGATGATACCTGGCTGTTGGTTCGCCCGAGCGGCACTGAGCCGGTGGTGCGAGTGTACGCCGAGGGCTTTTCGGTGGAGGAGCGCGACGAGTTGCTTGATGCCGGCTGCGCTTTGGCTCGGGGCGCATATCGGCTCTAGCCATGGGGCTAATCAATATAAAGATATGCTCGGCGAGTGGTAGGTAACGACTGGCAAGCGTCAGCTGCGGGTATAAATGTGTAGGAGTTGTGTGCAACCAGATTCCCGCCCCGCGGGCCCCTCCGGTCTGGCAATATATCTCCTTGCCGCGCGGCCCGGTCGGACCGGGAACCGGCGCAGGCGTGCACCTTGAGAACCGGATACTGCGAGGATGGACACACCAGATGTGTCGCATCCGGGCAGACATCGAACCATTTGAAATGGTCTGACTTGGATTCGTTTTTCGCAAGGCCGCCGAGAGGCGGCCCCGAGAATTCCTTTTCCTATACAGAACCATATGAATCGAACGGAACCGATCAGCGATGACTGAGAGGACCGGACGGGCTCGAGGCCCAAGCATATTTGGACGGAGAGTTCGATCCTGGCTCAGGATGAACG
>NZ_JBQHQI010000017.1:0-40543 GCF_052067375.1 Collinsella sp. HCP3S3_E11
CCTCGCAGTATCCGGTTCTCAAGGTGCACGCCTGCGCCGGTTCCCGGTCCGACCGGGCCGCGCGGCAAGGAGATATATTGCCAGACCGGAGGGGCCCGCGGGGCGGGAATCCCGCACTCCATATTTTGTTCACAAATAAATTGATCCTTCAGCTGTTCCACTGAAGTCATATCTGAAGCATCGGCTTCCGGTATTGGCGATGACCAGCTGGTTTATAGGTGTTGAGGTATCGGTCATCTCTGGTGCGCTACTTTACTCTAACGGCATCTGGTTTTGGTTTCCTGTCGGTAAAAGGCTGGTTTTGGCCGCCAGGCGTCCTTATATATAGAGAAGATCGGGTTCGAACCCGTGCACCGGCAACAAAAAAGCGGCCGGCATCCGCCAGTCGCTTTTCTATTCTATGGTGGGCCGTCAGGGGTTCGGGCCCGCTGCGCGGGCGGCCGCTTCGGCGCCTCCGCGCCTCGCGCGCTGCGCTGGCAAACGCTGACGCGTTTCCTCAGCTCCGCGCCCTTTCGGGTTCGAACCCGTGCACCGGCAACAAAAAAAGCGGCCGGCATCCGCCAGTCGCTTTTCTATTCTATGGTGGGCCGTCAGGGGTTCGAACCCTGGACCTTGGGATTAAAAGTCCCCTGCTC
The DNA here is from genome assembly GCF_052067375.1 of Collinsella sp. HCP3S3_E11. Lineage (NCBI taxonomy): Bacteria > Bacillati > Actinomycetota > Coriobacteriia > Coriobacteriales > Coriobacteriaceae > Collinsella > Collinsella sp. HCP3S3_E11. The sequence goes on from NZ_JBQHQI010000017.1 coordinate 636, forward strand.
TGCCAGCTGAGCTAACGGCCCGCGGATGGCATTGTACCACGGTCTGAGACTATTCCCAACTCCATTGGCCGTTCTGGAAAATCACAATTTCACGTCCATCAGGTGTAATGCCCGTAATATCGATGTCGTCCGTGCCAATCATAAAGTCAACGTGCGTGCTCGAAACGTTGACGCCATGCTCCAGAAGTTCCTCTTTGGACATGTCATACCCGCTTTCGATGCACTCGGGAAAACCGACACCCAACGCAAGGTGACAGCTGGCGTTCTCGTCATAAAGTGTGTCGTAGAACAGAATGCCGCTTTCACGAATCGGTGTGTTCTTGGAAATAAGCGCGACCTCGCCCAGATGAGCAGCACCTTCATCGGTTTCAATAATGCTCGCAAGCGTTGCCTTACCCACGCGAGCGTCATAGTCCACTACGCGGCCGTTCTCGAACTTAATCCAAAAATCGTCAACCTTATTGCCGTGGTGGATGAGCGGCATAGCCGAGTACACGATGCCGTCGGCGCGCATACGATCGGGCGAGGTGAAGACCTCCTCGGTGGGAATGTTGGGGAAGAAAGGGTGACCGTCGGGAGTTCTTCCCTTGCCGCCGGCCCACTCATGGCCTTTCGTCATTCCAATCGTCAGATCAGTTCCGTTCGAAGCGGTGTAGTGCAGGCAATCAAATTGATTATCGTTTAGGAAGCGCAGGTTCTTTTCGAATGTGGCGTCATGGAGCTCCCAGTCGCTCTCCGGGTCCTGGCCATCAGCACGAGCGGTGTGCAGAATCGCATTCCACAGCTTATAGACTGCAACCTCATCGGCGTCTCCCGGGAATACCTCGCGCGCCCAAGCAGCGACCGGAGCGCCGGCGATGCACCACGGGTTAATGTTGTAGTCCAGTCCACGGCGGAAGACCTTACACTGCATGTTCCTCGCCTTAGAAGCTGCGGCAGGCTTAGCGGGATCGATGCCCTTGAGGGCAGCAGGGTCCGTGCCCTCAATAAAGATAAAGCAGGCACCGTCCTGAGCCAACGAATCCAGCTGTATGCGCTTCCACTCGGGAGTCTGCTCAAAATAGCTTTTCTCGACATGCTCGTAGGTAAGCCTCGTCACGGCATCGTCAGCCCAGATGACCGTCACGTGACCGGCACCGGCGTCATAAGCCTCCGCAACCACCACGCGCGCAAATGACGCGCACTCGACGGGAGACTGAACGACGACCTCCTGACCGGGCTTAACGTTGACGCCCTTGCGGACAACGAGACGCGCATAATTTTTAATCTTGGGCTCCAGGGACTTCATACCCTCCAGAGCCTCTTCGACCGTCAGGGCAGCTCGAATCATGTGCCACTCCATCTATCTATAGGACAGTAAAAGGCGCGCCGCAAAAAACGACGCGCCTTATATCTTAGCGATATCTATAGGTTGTAACGCTACTACTTCTTCTTGGAGGCCTTCTTGTCCTCTTTGGCAGCCGAGCGCTCGATAATAGCGTTGAGCTTGTTATCGGACATGCCCTCGGCCTGCGCGCGATACATATTACGCAAGGGACGGATGCGCACGAAGTCGTAGATGAAGTCACCCAGAATGACGATGTAGGACAAAACAATGCCGGCCATCTGGACGGGGCTGGACACCATGCCAGCGGGAGCGAAGTACAGCGAAGACCAAATGGCCACGACGAGCACCATGCCGATAGTAAGCACGGCCCACCAGATGCGGCGGCGCTTGGTGTAGTCCTCATCCTGCTTGAGAAGGATACTCGACACCGTGTAGATGCGGTCCTCCTTGGCGCGCCGCTTAGCCTTGCGGGCGCGCTTCTCCTCTTTAGAGAGGCCCTCGAGGCTCTCGCCCTTCTCGAGCTCCTTGCGGCGTGCCTTGGATGATGCCGGCACGACGCGAACAGAACTCGCTGCCTGACGAGCTGGCTTGGCGGATGCGGCGGACTTGCGCGCAACCCCGGTAACCTCGTGGGATTGCGTGCGCTTGTTCGTGGCGCTGCGGGTACTCACTTACGCGTTCTCCTTCATGCTTGTAAACTGGGAGCCCGTGATGATCTGGAAGGCCTCGCGATAGCGCTCGGACGTGCCATCGATGACCTCGGCGGGCAGATGCGGGGTCTCCCCCGTCATATCCCAGTTGGCCTTGAGCCAATTGCGGACGAATTGCTTGTCGTAGCTAGGCTGAATCTTACCCTCCTCGTAGCTGGCGGCAGGCCAGAAACGGCTGGAGTCGGGTGTGAGGCACTCGTCGATCAGCGTGACCTTGCCATCGATGACACCAAACTCAAACTTGGTGTCGGCAATGATGATGCCACGGGTCGCTGCATACTCGGCGGCAGCCTTGTAGATCTTAAGAGACAGATCGCGGATCTGCGTGGCGATGTCCTCGCCAACGATCTCGCAGCAACGCTCAAACGAGATATTCTCGTCGTGATCACCGATCTCGGCCTTCGTGGACGGGGTGAACAGCGGCTCGGGGAGCTTGGAGGCCTCGGTCAGGCCCTCAGGCAGCTGGATGCCGCAGACGGTGCCGTTCTCGTCGTAGGTCTTCTTGCCCGAACCGGTCAGATAGCCGCGGACGATGCACTCGATAGGAATCGTCTGGGCCTTCTTAACCAGCATGGCGCGGCCTGCGAGATAGTCACGATACTCGGCAAAATCCTTGGGGAAATCCGCCGGATCGATGGAGACGAGGTGATTGGGGACGATATCGGCAAACTTGTCGAACCAGAACGCCGAGATACGGTTGAGTACCTCTCCCTTAAACGGAATTTCGTCGGGAAGAATAAAGTCGAACGCAGAAATGCGATCGGTGGCGACCATCAACAGGTTTTCGCCGGCATCGTAGATATCACGAACCTTGCCACGGGAATCCGGACGACGCTCCATCGTTGTCACGTGAGTCACTCCTTACCTAAATACGATAGAAATGCGGGTTCTTTCCCGCACGTTTTCGCAAACTCGGAGCGGCAGGGACGCGGCCCCTCCTTCACCGAATAGCGAAAAGCTAGTGCTCCATTGTAGTAGATGCCGCGTCCGCCGTGTGCTCGCGGGGCAGATGAATCGTAAAAGTCGTACCCTTTCCAAGCTCCGACTCCACGGATATGTAGCCATGGTGACGCTCGACGATCTGTTTAGTTACGGCAAGGCCGACGCCCAGGCCGCCAGCTTCGCGGGCGCGGCTGGCATCGGCGCGCCAAAATCGTCCGAAGATACGCGACAGATCGTCCTTGGCAATACCGATACCGGTATCCGAAACGGCAATACTGACATGCTTGCGGTCACTGAGCACCGACACTACGACCCAACCGCCCTCGGGGGTGTAGCGCATGGCGTTGCTCATGAGGTTGATGACGCATTGCGTGATCATGTCGGGATCGGCCTCGACGACATCGTCGTGCCCCTGGGTTTCATCTGCAAAGCGAAGGCGAAGGTCACGGTCGGCAAACAGACGCTCCTGGCCGTTCACAATCGATCGCACGAACGGAACCATGTCCACCGGTTCGAGATTGAGCGGAGCCGTGCTGTTTTCCATACGCGATAGGTCGAGCATCTGCTGCACCAAACGAGCCAGGCGACGCGTCTCGGAAGCGACCGTCTCCAGATGCTCGTCGTCGGTGGGGTACACGCCGTCTTGCATGGCCTCGACCGTTGCAAGCATGGCCATGAGCGGTGTACGAAGCTCGTGTGCGACATCCGAGGTCAGGCGCTTTTCGTGCTTCATATCTTTCTCGAGCGAGGTGGCCATCTCGTCAAAGGTCTCACCCAGCTGATCGATTTCGTCATCGCCGCGCAAGCCCGTACGAGCAGACAGATCGCCGTCGCGAATTTGCTTGGCTGTGCTCGTAATACGATGGATCGGCTTGGTAAGCATGCGCGACACGAGCGATCCGATAACGACCGAGATGCAGATTGCAACAACCGCGGCAAGAGCCATGGCGTTAAAGGTCTTCTCCCTAAACGCAGAATCTGCCTTAGTGAGCAGAGCGTCGGAGCCGATAGCCCATAGCTTTACCTGTCCGACATGCTCGCCAGAGGACGTAACGATTTCGACGTTGGCAACGCTATCGGAGTCGGTGGGCGCTGACGAGACCGGGCTATGCGAGGCCTTTTTACCGCTCGAGCTGCTCGACGGCAATTCGCTCTCGCGCACATCGGCGGTCGCACTTGCCGAAGGCCATGAGTCGTCATAAACGACAACGCCCTTTTTGTTGACGACCTGCATACCCAGGTCGTCGGACACCAAGCTCGATGTCGCGACCGTGCGCAGCTCGCCCGCAGTCCAATTGCCGTTTTCCTCATACGACGTCGCAAGCTTTTCGGCAGCAGAATTGGCGATCTCGACGATATTGGAGCGCGTGTAATCCGAAAAGACGGTGCCCCACACAACGGAGACAACGCCCACCAGCACCAATACCGTCATGAGCGATGTCAGGGCAAAAGCCAAAGCCATACGCGAGGGATAGCTCATCGCCGGCCGTGAATCGGAACGAGGCGTGTTCCAACTTGCCTTGGAACCCGCCTCGTTCTCCTGCTTGTGCTTTTGTCCGATTTCAAAGCGCGCAGGTGTCATATGTGATTTACCTATTTCTCGTCCGACTTATCGATCTTGGCCGGAGCCTCGAAGCGATAACCGACGCCGTGAACGGTATAGAGCCACTTAGGCTTCTTGGGGTCGTCGCCCAGCTTGGCGCGAAGGTTCTTCACATGGCTGTCGATGGTGCGCTCGTAGCCCTCAAAGTCGTAGCCGAGCACCTTCTCGACCAGCTCCATACGGTTATAGACGCGACCGGGATGGCGAGCAAGCGTGGTAAGCAGCTTAAACTCGGAAGCGGTCAAATCAACTTCCTTGCCCTCGACCAAGATCTTGTGGCCCGAGATATCGATGACCAGATCGCCAAAGTCGAGTACCTCAACGGCGGGCTCGTCTGCCTGGTGAGCACGACGGAATAGGGCACGAACGCGGGCGACGAGCTCGCGCGGCGAGAACGGCTTGATCAGGTAGTCGTCGGCACCAAGCTCGAGGCCGATGATGCGATCCTCGATCTCGCCCTTGGCGGTAAGCATGATGATGGGCACATCCGAGGTATCGCGGATAGTGCGGCAAACGCGCTCGCCGGGGATCTTGGGGAGCATAAGGTCGAGCACAACCAGGTCGAACTGGTGCTTCTCGAACTCCTCGATCGCAGACTGGCCATCGCCAACGCCAACAACCCAGTAGCCCTCGCGCTCGAGATAGGCAGCGACAGCGTCACGGATCGCCTTCTCGTCCTCGACCAGCAGAATCTTTTTTGCATCTGAAGCCATAACACGGCCCCCCTGTCTCAATTAGCTAAGAACAAGCCCATTTTAACGCACCTGAGCCCACCGGGCATCGCATGGGCGCGACAGCTCGGCGGGCGGTACTCACGGTTACAATGGGCTTATTCCCCCGTTGGCGCCTTTTTAACCCCTCGGCGCTAAAGAGAGAACAGGCGAGCGGTAACCGTCTCGGGAATTCCTTGGCTATTACGCACCGTGGCATAGGTTAAAAACGTATTCGATTTTCCCGCCGTAGCTGGATAGTCGCCATATTCGAGAGCGCGGTCGGGCGACAGCAGCGAACCATAGGTTTTAGCGGAGGTATCGATTAGAAAATGCGATGCCTGAACCTTAACCAGATATTTGCCCTTCCTGCCGGCGGCGCACGCAAGCGGTTCGCGCGATAGAAATTGATACGGGCCGCCCTCGTTACCAATGTAGGTACCCATATTGCCCAGGCCGCCCACGCCGGCATAGGTCGCCTCAATGGAGAACACAAACGTATCGCCCATATATACGGCCTCGAAAGGTGACACCGACGAAGGAAGGACCAGCTGAGCCCTCTTGGTATTGTTGCCGTCCGTCAGGTCGATCGCCGTCATGCCGTAGTAGACGCCCTCGTCATTGCGCACGCGGGGTGAGATAGTCAGGATGCCATCGCTCACGCGCGGTGCAGACGCAAAGCGGCCTGTCGACTTCCAGATTGCCTCCGCTTTAGATTCATCGAGCGAACGGCGGTAGCAATATGAATCGCTGCCGGTCTTATTGCCACCGGTCGAAGGCATCTTGTACCAGATGACCGACGAGTCAAAGGCGGTAAACAGCGGAGGGTCGTAGTCCTCACCGCCGCGATCAAGCTCAACGGCATTACCAGTAAGCGCCGCGCCCGACAGGGTTTGCGCATAGAGCTTCCACGACGAATTCGCGTAGTTCATCTCAACCCACGCAAACACGCTATCGGTGGCGCGAACGTCGTAAAACGCATAACCGGAACCCTCGACAGGATCGTCAATCAACGTGGTGAGTGAGCCGTCCCCCATGTTGAACACGCCAAGCGTGTTGGCATGCAGCGCAGATGCGGGCGCCATCATCGCCGCAGCGTAACCGCCATCGCAGTAATACAGGAGCGTCCCCAATGGCAACGTCCACGACGCCGTCGGCTTAAGATCAATGTCGACGGCCTCATACTCTTCGGTAATCGAGACGATCTTGGAATCATCTTTGATAACCTGCGGCTCACCGGCAGCATCATCGCTGGTGCCCGTTTTTTTCGAGCACCCCGCAAGCAGCGTGGCAGCACTCGCGGCAACACCACCCAACACAAATCCTCGGCGCGTTATCCCATTCTTAACGCGATCAAAAATACTCATTAGGCAATCTCGGCACGCGCGGCCTCGATGGCACGCGTAAGTTGGTCGGCACAGGAGGTCTTTTTCGTGCCGCACGTATTGCCGGCCAACACCTCAATCACACGATCGGAAGAAACACCTTCGACCAATTTAGAGATGGCCTTGAGGTTGCCGTTGCAGCCGCCGGTAAACTCAACGCCCAGCACTTTGCTGCCGTCATCGGAAAGATTGAGGTGAATATTGCGAGTACACACGCCCTGGGGCTTGTAATCAAACGAAATCATGCGATCTCCTTCTCAGAATGTCATTCGAGACGACTATTATCCCCGTCTTTCCATGAATGCAACGAGGCGCTTTACCGGCAACACACATTACCAGCAAAGCGCCCTAAAAAGCTAACGTTATGCCCGAACCTACTCGAAGCTCAGCTGCTCCAGACGATCGAAGACCGTATCGATGCGGGTGAGGAAGTCCCACGGATCAAAGATCTCGTCGAGCTTCTCCTGGCTGACGGTGCAGCGCGGATCGGCCTCGAGGCGCTCCTTGAAGGTGGGGCCGGAAACGCAGTCCTGCACCTCATGCCAGGTCGCCATGGCGTTTTCCTGCACGATTGCGTAGGCGTCCTCACGGGTAATGCCCGTATCGACGAGGGCCAACAGAACCTTGGAGGAGAAGATGAGACCGCGGGTCTTGTTGAGGTTGGCCATCATGCGAGCCGGATACAGCTGGAGGCCATCGATAACGCGGATAAGGCACTGGAACATGTGGTCAAGTGCGATAAAGCTATCGGCCTGGGCGACGCGCTCGGCAGAAGAGTGCGAAATGTCACGCTCATGCCACAAGGCGACGTTGTCGAAGGCGACCTGGGCGTTGGACTTCACGACGCGCGACAGGCCGCAGACCTTCTCCATGGTGATGGGGTTACGCTTGTGCGGCATGGCGGAGCTGCCCTTTTGACCCTTGCGGAACGGCTCCTCGGCCTCGAGTGTATCGGTCTTCTGCAGATTGCGAACCTCGGTAGCGATACGCTCGCAGGTGGCAGCCGTGGTAGCGAGGACGCCGGCGAGGTAGGCATGATGGTCGCGGCTGATAACCTGCGTGGACAGCGGGTCGTGAACCAAACCCAGGTGCTCGCAGACATACTCCTCGACAAACGGCTCGATGGAGCTGTAGGTGCCAACGGCACCCGAGATGGCACCGAAGGCGACGTTCTTGCGAGCGTCCTCAAGGCGATCCAGATCGCGCTTGAGCTCCCAGGCCCAAGAGCCAAACTTCATACCAAAGGTCATAGGCTCGGCGTGGATGCCGTGAGTGCGACCGGCGCAGAGCGTGTTACGCTCCTCGAAAGCGCGACGTTTGCAGATCTCGCCGAGTTTCTTGACGTCCTCGATAATTAGGTCGCAGGCCTGGGTGAGCTGATAGCACAGGGCCGTATCGCCCAAGTCAGAGCTGGTCATGCCATAGTGAACCCAACGGCTGGGCTTAAGCTCGCCCTCGGGAACATCGGCGTCGATATACTCCTTCATATTGGTCAGGAAGGCAATGACGTCATGGCGCGTGACTTCTTCGATCTCGTCGACCTTCGCCTTCTCAAAGTTGGCGTGGTCGCGAATCCACTGAGCTTCTTCTTTAGAAATACCGATCTTGCCGAGCTCCGCCTGGGCCTCGCAGGCCAGAACCTCAATCTCCTGCCAAATGGCGTACTTGTTCTCGAGGGAGAAGATGTGTCCCATCTCCGGGCGGGTATAGCGATCGATCATAGCGGCTCCTTTTTGGTTATTGGCACGTTGGTCGTAACTCAACCATTGTACCGTGCGCAGGTGCAAGTATAGGCAGCAGGTATTAACCTAACATTTTGCCATTTGCCTAACGTTCACACCCTGTCGGGTTCGAGTCCCGGCGCTTTATTGAAAAAAGCACGGTACCGCAGCGGTACCGTGCTTTTATTTTTTTGGAGCGGGCAACGGGACTCGAACCCGCGAGTGTCAGCTTGGGAAGCTGATGCCTTACCACTTGGCGATGCCCGCATATGTGGGGGATAGTATAACGCGGTTGTCTTGTTTGATACAAGGGCACTAACCCTTGTTTTACGCATGGAAAATCATCTTCTTGTTGCTCGAATTGCGAAAACAGGGACTCGAGTAACCTGTTTTACACCGTCTTCTACCTGCTCTTTTGTTTGATTATCTAAAACCGGTCTCCATTTGTTGGGAACTTGGCAAGTTCTTGGTCAGCTCGCGGTACTTACCCGTATGACCCCCGGCGCTAATCTCATCCCACGCGCCGCAATCTCCCAGCGCGGCGCACAAAGGATAAGGAGCAGCCATGTCCAATGCACCCACGCACTCTGTCCACAGCGCAATCGCAACAGCACCGCTGCTCCTATTCCTCTTGTTGTTTCTAGCCTGCGCCACGCCTGGTACCGCCTGCGCCGTCGATGGAAACGATACGCTTAGTTTTCGCACCATCAGCGATATGTGCGGACCGTTTGGCATTGGCAAGTACGAGGCACAAGACGCCTCGATTTCTTACTGCATGAACCAAGACTGCCCCGGCCCCAGCAGCCCAGGAGGACCCTGGCGGACCTACAATCAGGGTTGGACATGGCTCGACAACGAGTTTGCCGCCGTCATCTGCCATGGATACCCCTCCGCCACATCATTTGGCGGCCATAACCTAACGGCCGAACGCGCCCGCGCCGCAACCCAGATTGCCGTGTGGATGCTCAAAGGAACCACGCGCCCCGATGGCTCTTTTGCGTATACAAACAACGCCGGCGTTGCCAAAAGCGGCAAGTTCGATCAAGACGCCGAGGTTGTCGCGGCGGCGCGCTGGCTCTACGACAACGCAAAAGCCGGAAATATTAAGGCCGACCCGCATCGCGCCAGACGCTATCACGGACCCGTCTCTAACGAAGGCCGGCACCAGGATATGCTCTACGTTTTGCCCACCATCAACGTATCCTTTGAGAAAAGATCTGCAGACACTGTCATTACCAGCGGGAACGATACGTATCAGTTAGGTGGGGCGACGTTTAACATCTTTGAGGAAAACACAGACAAACACGTCGGCAGCATCAAAATGGACGGCAACGGTCGTGCACGGGCAACACTTTTGCCCAACACGGCATACTACCTAATCGAAACCAAAGCGCCGACAGGCTATCTGTCCCGACGCGATCGCATTGCCTTTACCACCGGAAAGAGCGGCGGACATGTCACAATCAACGAGCAGCCAGGTTCTATCACGCTGCGTGTCGTCAAAACCGATGCCGCCACGAATGCCGGAGCGCAGGCGGGAACCTCGCTCGCCAAAGCCGAATTTACCTGTGTCTCGCAATCTACCCCTGGGTGGACGCGCACCTTCACGACCGAAGGCGATGGCCAGGCGACCTTAAGCGGCATTCCCCTGGGAACCTTTACCCTCTACGAATCGAAAGCACCAGAGGGCTACCTGCTCCCCCATGACAGCTGGACCTATACGGTCGGCCCCAATCAACTAAACGACATGGGCGTCGTTGAGCTCGAACGCCGCATCCCCAATACTCATATTGCGTTTGACCTCGAGATTTCCAAGTTCAAGGATTACGGGAACGGCGAGCAATCGGGATTAGAACAGCCAGCGGAAGGCGTCGTCTTTGAAATCGTCAGCAACAGCTCTAAGCAGGTCGTAGGCACATTGACGACAAATATTTATGGCTTCGCATCCACCAAAGACCAGCCCAAGGCCTGGTTTGGCGCGGGCACACGACCGGACGGCGTCCATGGAGCCATCCCCTACGATCGTGAGGGGTATACCGTTCGCGAGGTCCCGGAAACTGTTCCCGCAGGCTTCAAGCGGGCAGAAGATTGGACCATCGCGCCCGAGCAAATCGCCGACGGAGCCAAGCTTCAGTACATAGTGGACAATCACACCCTTTCGACACATCTCCAAATCATCAAACGCGATGCCCAGACGGGAGCTTCCGTCCCCCTTGCCGGCTTTAGTTTTCAGCTGCTCAACAGCAACCGTGAACCCATCTCTCAAACATGCTGGTATCCGACGCACAACGTTATGAACACCTTTACCACCAATGCGACCGGCACCGTCACGTTGCCAGAATCGCTCAAGCCGGGCACATATTACGTACGAGAAGTCGCAGCCAAAGCGCCCTACCTTGTGGGCGACGAACTGAAGGTGACGATTCCTGCCGATGCAGATCTCACACCTATCGCCGCCGTCTCGTATTTCAACAGCGCGGCAACCGGAAGCATCGAGATCGCGAAGGCTGACGCAGTAGACGGCAGTGCCCTATCTGGTGCCAAGTTTGAAATTCGCGCTGCCGACGATATCGTTTGCCCCGATGGCCACATTGCCGCCCTTGCCGGTGAAGCCGTTGCCGCCGTCACAACTGATGAACAGGGTAAAGCTCGCGTAGACAACCTTTCGCTGGGTTGCGGAACGGCACGATACGAAGTCGTTGAAACCCAGTCTCCCGACGGCTATCTACTTGATCGGACAGCACATATCGTTGAGCTTACTTATATCGACCAGAAGGTCCCCGTGGTCGAGTCGCAGATCGAATTGCCTAATGATTACACCAAGGTCGATTTCTCCAAGGTCGATATGACAGGCAAGCATGAAGTTAAAGGCGCCCGACTGGTCTTATGCGACGCCGATGGAACAGAAATTGATTCTTGGATATCATCCGAGCAGCCCCATCGCGTGGAGCACCTTGAACCCGGTTCTTATACCCTACGCGAAACAATGTCCCCGCGCTCCTATGACCTCGCTGAAGACGTATCCTTTGAAGTCGAGGATACGGGGAAGATCCAGGCCGTAACCATGACGGATGCACCGATTGAGATTAAGGGGAGCGTCGACAAGCGACAAGAAATCGCGCGGCCAACCGCAAAGGGAACAGTGGCGAACGGCGACGGTAAAAACCGGGCGGCGACGCAACCCGACAGAAAGGGCTCCTATTCCTACACCATCGACGCTCAAAACGAATCGAGCACCTGGGTCGACGAGTTCACCGTCACCGACGATCTCGAATGTGCCAAAGACGGCACGGCCAAACTTGTCGCCATTAAAACCCCGATCGCCGTCGGCGACTTAAATGGGCTCTGCAATGTTTGGTATCGAACGTCACCGGCAGACAAGTTGGGCATAAAGGAAAAGGCCAACGCCACACTTGACGATGAACACACCAACCCGTGGCTCGAGACAGCCGAGGTCAAAGAGCGGCTGGGCGAGGATGTGCGGATTGTCGATTACGATGGCTGGAGTCTTTGGAAAGCCGATGTCTCGACCACAGAGTCTTCCACCCTCGAAGTAAAGGACCTTACGCTTTCGGACGACGCTGTTATCACAGGGATTCGCTTTGAGTATGGCTCGGTTTCCGCAGACTTTACGACCCGGCGCGACAACGATTCTTGGAGTCGCAATGGGCTTAAAGACGAGCATGACGACCTTGACGACGCGACGGCATCCCTCAAATCGGATTTACACGGAGCAATCATCCGGATGTGTGCAACCTCATCTTATACGCCCCAAACCGCACTCGCCAACAGTGCCCGTGTTGACCTTTGCCGCAACGGAGGAGGCGAAAAACTCGAGTCGCACGATAAAGATCGTGTTGTTCAAAAATGCGCCATTCCGCAGGATCTTCCAAATACGGGCAATGCACCCATCATCTCTTTTCTCACCGCATTATTGACCGCCGGTGGCACAGCAATTTGGCTCACTTGGCTAAGCTCGGCATCAAAAGAGGAGTAGGTAGAAATAACGGGCGAGCCGATATGCCGGCTCGCCCGTTATCTGGCGTATGCAACCAAAGGCTATTCCGTAGACGCAGACCCGCCGTCAACAAGTTCCAGATCGCCATCCGAAATGCCGTCGGCACCCAAACTCTGCTCTTGCTCCACCTCTTCGCTCATCGTGGACCTGGGCGTCGACCCCTTAGCGCCCACGATATATGCGGCCCCCAGACCCATAGCGATGGCGATCAAAAACAGAACCACATAGACGGGCCAATGGCGTTTGATGTATGAAAACACGCTAACTCCTTAGAGGTCCCCTACGAACGGCGGATGACCTCGGTGACAACCTCGGACACCGTAGCGATGTTCGTCGGGTTGACGTTGTACGGCAAATCGTCTTCGGTACGCGCGCAGGCAAGACGCGGGCCATCGACACCGGCAATTGTGAGGGCGCGACGGCTCGCCTCGAGCGCGGCATAGGCATCGGTCTTGGCATAGGGCATCTCAAACGCGCCACAATCAACGTGGAACGACTTGCACACCTTGCTGACCAGATTCATGATGCGGCGATCACCCTTGAGCAACTGCTGCTCGCCTTCGACCGTCACGACCGAAAGCCTACCGGCTCCAATGGACTCAAGATTGATAAAGAACACACCACGCAGCTTATCGCGATGGGCTTCGAGGAACGCCTTCATACCGGCGCCGTCACAATCCGAGGCACCCGTTGCCACAAACCAGATATCGTGACCAAGCAGCTCGTCATCACCCATGGAGGCAACAGCCGAAAGCATGTCCTCGGCAGAAGCGCCGTCAGAAGAGGTGGCACCGCCCTTCCAGCCGTTATCATCGTCCTCAAAGTTATCCCAAGAGCCGATACCGCGGCCAGACTTCTTGGCATCGTAGTCATCCTCGACGCCCAGCCAGTCGCTCATGCTGTTCTGCTCATTCTTCTTTTTGCGTCCGAACAAGCCGCCCAGACCGCGCTTCTGAGGCTTTGCCTCCTTGACGACGGGAGCCGAGATGGTTTCGATGGGCTGAGCGCCCGAAGAAACGGGCATGGAGGGGGCAACCGGCGCCGACGTGGGCTCGGGCCCCTGAGCCGTCGCGAAAGGATCGTCGGCCTGAGCCGAGGGGTCGGGGAGATCGAAGAGGGATGTGCGGGATGCGACGTTGGCCTGCTGCATCGAGGGCAGCGATGGATCGGGGACCGAGGCAAGCGGCGAAGAAGAAGGTGTGAGCACCGGAGCAGAAGCGGGATCGGGGATATTCATCTGCGGACGCGGTGCGGCCTTGGACGAAATCTGTGCCATGAGCGAATCAACCGTCTCGACCTGCGCCGATGCGGGGTTGGCAACCGTGGAGCCGGGATCGCTCGGGGCAGGCATGGTAAAGATCTGCGTAGAGTACGGCCTGGACTCATCGGCGTTAGAAATCACCGGTGTCTCTTCTTGCTCAACGACGACCGTCGCTTCGGCTTCAATCTCGTCGGCGGTGTTCGGCTCGGCGTCAACGTTCTCAACCTGCTCGGCATCGACACTCTCAGCCGGCTCGGCTTCGGGCGCCTCGATCTCATCTGCAGCATCCTGGGACTCATCGGAAACAGAAAGGGGCTCGGCGATGGCAGTACCCTGCTTCTCGAACGTTATCGTGGCATCGAACTTCGCGGCATCGAGCGTCTCGGTGGCGTCGATTGGCTGCTGGGCCTCAAAGGACGTCGTAGCCTCGGCGACCTCCGTAGCGGCAGGCTGCTCAGCCTCATGCTGTTCAAATTCCCGCGCCGCACGCTCACGCTCGGCCTCGGCAGCCTGCTGGTGGGCAATAGCCTCCTGCTCTGCCACCTCGCGCGCAGCGGCACGCTTTTCCTCAAGGTCGTCGACAAGTTTTTTACCCTTAGCGAGTGCGCCCTTAAAGAAGCTTGAAGCACTGGCTCCAATCGAAGAGAACGCAGATGCTATATCGGCATGGGGCGTCGCGACCGGTAGATCGGCCGAAAAATCGGTATCGCTCTCATAGGAAACGCGCTGCGGATACTCATCGTAATCGCTGGCGGAATCGTCGTACACATCCTGAACCACCGGAGCGGGTGCAGCGGTGTCCGGCTCGGGTGCAGGGCTGGGCTCGGGTTCCGTCTCGGGCTCGGTATCGACGACGGGCTCGTCGGCAGGCGCGACGACAGGTTCAACCGAAGCAGGCGCGGGATCGATCGTCGGCTCCTCGCCCTCTTCGTAATCAAGCGTGCACGACTCGGGAAGCATCCCCAAGGCACGAATGGCATCAGAACCAAAGCGAATATTACCGGCAGCATTGCGATACAGCTTGGGCTCGGGCTCGCTCGGCTCGGCGACAGCGGGCGCCCCAATCGACTCGACGACATCCTCATCCGCGACCGGCTCGGCAGCAACCTCGGCTTCAGCCTGAGCCTCGGGAGCAATGACACCAATCAGGGTTTCGTCAGCTGAGGCACCCTCAAAGCCATCGATCTGCTCGTCAAAAACTTCGCCCTGCTCGGATTCGGGAGCGATCGGCTGGCCAAACTCGTCCTCGGTGTAGGAGGGCTCTTCGTACTCGATCGTGTTGCCGTAGTCGTTTTGCTGCTGGGCAGCGGCATACTCAGCCGCCGCGCGCGCCATCTCCTCGGCACGACGCTTTTGCTCACCAAAATAGTCATCAAACGGAATGTCGTTGGGGAACTCGTTTTCGCCCTGGTAAGGGGCAACGTTATCCATGACACCGAGCATCGCGGCTACAGAAGACTTATTGCAGACCGCACCGGACGTATAGGGAAGAACAAAACGGTTGGCAATGATATTGGCCGCGTTGGCGAGCGCCACAAGAGAGGCGAGGATCGCAACGATCCAAAGCAGAACCTTCAGAGCGCCGGGGAGCGGCAGAATACGCAGAATGGCGACGGCAGCGGGGACAATCGTGGCG
Source organism: Collinsella sp. HCP3S3_E11 (assembly GCF_052067375.1). Taxonomy (NCBI): domain Bacteria; kingdom Bacillati; phylum Actinomycetota; class Coriobacteriia; order Coriobacteriales; family Coriobacteriaceae; genus Collinsella; species Collinsella sp. HCP3S3_E11. The sequence continues at coordinate 15,949 of NZ_JBQHQI010000017.1, forward strand.
ACCGGCAGCATCTTGGCGATGAGCGCGCGATACGGCGCGTACGGTTCGCGAGCGAGGAGCTCGGCACGCGGAGAATCGTAATGGGCGACAACAACCACCGGACGGTTGCGCGGAGATGCAAGCGGACCTGTGGCCTTGTGATAGGCAATGACATTTTGACTCACGCCCGTCTTGCCCAGGCGAGAAATAACAGGGCGACCGGTACGCTCGAGCACATACAACACGGCACCGACGATGGCCAGCAGAACACCGATTAAGCCGATGCTGCCGCCAATACCCATAAGCAGGGCACCGGCAAAAGACAGAATGCCTGTGACGGCAAATGCCAGCCTGCTGGGTGCAGGAGCGTTAAATTCCTGGACTTCGGGATCAAAGCCATGATTGCGGAAGATCTGGGCGATATCCTCGGCAGCCAAACGCTCTTCTTCGCTGCACGCCGGCGTGATGCCCGTGCCCTGTAGCAGATGATTGATATAGTTCTGGGTGTTCGCCATGTGCGCTCCACATCCATAATCCGACAAATAGGCCCAATGCTTGCACATTAGAACCGTATATAGTCGAAAGTATACCCCGAGCGAACGCAATCGGCCGAAATCTGGGCATCTTAACGCACTGAGCGGACAAGGATATAGCCTAATCTCCATATCGGATTAAAATCATGGCATCAAATAACCTTCCCATGCGAGGATTCTATGACGGTAAGCGATATGACCGCGACAAACAAAACAAATGCGCCAGAACCCGGTTTCGACAAAACCGCCCAGCGTATCCTCAACCTTTTCTTTGTCCTCAACAGTTCCCCCGAGCCTCTAACAACCGAGCAGATCGTGCTGGATTCTGACCTAGGCTACGGATCGGGCAACGTCGACTCGGATAAGCGAAAATTTCGCCGCGACCGCGACAAGCTGCTCGAGCGGGGCATTGTGGTCAAGGAAGTTCGCGCCGCGGGTGCCCAGGAGACCGAGGAGAGCGCCTGGACAATCGACCGTGAGCATACGTTTGCCGCGGGCGGCTTGATCACCGCAGACGATGCCGACATTCTGCTAAATGCTATCGATCAGACCCTCACCACGGGCTCTTCGGCCTTTGCGACCCCGCTCGCCGACATACGCTCCAAAATTGCCTATCTTACCGGCGAGACGAATACGGCCGAGCCCCCCGTTGTTCACTCGCCGACGGTCGATGCGGTATGGAGCGCGTTTGCCGACCGATGCGCGCTGCGTTTTTTGTATCAAAACGGACGGGGTGAGCAACGACAACGCACTGTTTGCGTCTACGGCATGTTCGAGCGCGAAGGAACAGCCTACTTTTGCGGCCTAGATGACGCCACCGGAAAAATCAGAACCTTTCGCTGCGATCGCATCGTTCGTGCGTGGCGTCCATCGCGGGCCTACGCCATTCCCGCAGACTTCAATCTCAACGATTACCTCTTCTTTGAATTCGATTTCTCCGATTGCCAACCCGTCACGGCAACTTTCTCGTTTGCTCCGCAGGCTCAATCCGACATGGTCCACGGCCTCACACGTGGGCGAGGAAAGCTCGAGCACGCTAAAGACGGCTGGACCTGGACCGTTGACGTTCGCGACCTGAATGCGGCGGCGTCATTTTGCATGGAACACAGCGTTGACGGTATGAGGCCCGTAGCGCCCAACGAACTCAAGCAGGCGTGGAACCGCCTCATCGAAAGGACAGTGAGCGCTCATGGCCGTGCGTAAGCTCACCAGCGAACAAAGGCTCTCGCGCTCCATTGACATTATGGAGGCACTCTATGCCGCCGGCGAGGCGGGCATGACGCGAGACGAAATCTGCAGTCGCTTCGATATCTCCGGAGCTTCGCTCGACGAGATCATCGGCATCATCTCGACGCTCGCAGACCGCGAATCGGGCGCGCGCATCATTTGCGAATGCCGCGATGAACGTGTGGTTCTCATCGGCGATGCGGGCCGTGTGCTGCCGCTTCGCCTGAGTGCCGCCGAGGGCGCCGTACTCAACCATGAATTGGAGTCGCTCGGAATCGAAGAGTGCGCGGCGGCGCGCATCCGGCGCGCACTCCTTCCGGCGGAACTCGGATACAACCAACGCGTTGACGATACCGTCGCCCGCGGATCTTATTGGCAGCAACTCTGCTGTGCAATTCAGGATGGCGTGCGATGCCTCGTCACCTACCGCTCCCTGGACGACCAGCATCCACGCAGGCGATTGATCGACCCCCTAAAGATCACGACCAACGGCGACCAAACGTACCTGATTGCCTGGGATGTCGAGGCAGACGGGCAGCGCTCCTACCGTATGGACAAGATCGAGGAGCTTCTGCTGACGGAAGACTCCGTCGTGCGTCACACGACCGAAACCACGTCCCTGCACGATTCCCTTGCACAGGCAAGCCAGAGCGTTAAGCTCCTGATGCCGCTCGATATGGCAGAACGCGTGAGGTGGGCAGGTATCAGGTCAATTAAAGCCGATGGGGAGGGTACGGCAAGCGTGACCGTTTCCTATAGCTCCGAAAACTGGCTGTTTAGCCAGATTATCGCAGCGGGCGGAGCCATCCGCATCGCAGACGACCCCGCCCTTTCAAAGCGCCTATGTGATGCCGCTGAGGCACTGGCCTTCCGTTCTTAGCGATGGCGTTCGTGCGCTTGGCGCCATAACTGAAGATAGTGGCCGATCTGCGCCGTTTCGATGCGCTGATACGAGCTCGTAGGCAGCGATGTCAGAAATTTCTTGCCGTAACCCTTCGTCACCAGACGCGGGTCGGCCAAAATCAACACGCCGCAATCGGTCGATGAACGAATCAGGCGACCGGCCGCCTGCTTGACCTCGAGAACCGCCTCGGGCAGCGAGTAGCGTACCCAGGCGCGGTCCTCGCGCAGATTGCGCTCGCACGAGAGAGGATCGGTGGGGCTCGAGAATGGCAGCTTGGGGATAATGACGCATCTCAGCGTTTCGCCGCTGGCATCGAAGCCCTCCCAAAAAGCCTTGAGAGCAAAGAGCGACGAGGTCGACTCGTTGATAAAGCGATCGCGCAAGCGACGGGGAGACGAATTGCGCTGCTGGCAATTGAGTTCCAGGCCGGCACGAGCCAGCTTGGGCTCAACCCGAGCGTACAGGTCTTCCATATCGCGGCGATTGGTGAACAGCGTGAGCACCGACCCGCCCATGGCAAGATGGGCATCGACCAGTACGCGCTCGAGCGCGGATAGATAGCCCTCGCGGTCGCGAGGGTCGGGAATGTCCCCCGCCACGACTACGGCCATGTTCGAATCGAAGTCATAGCTCGAATCCAGGTGCAGTGACGAGGATGCCGAAGCGCCAATGCGATCGAGGCCTACGGCATGGTTAAAGTGCTCAAAGCTCTTGGACACCGTCATGGTTGCCGAGGCAAAGATGGCCGTATGCACCTCGGGCAGCCACTCGTTCGCCAGGGCCTCGCCGATGTCGATGCGCTCGGCGGTCATGGATTCTCCGCCCGCACGTAGGCGGCGGTTGACCTGCAGCGAGTACACATAATGCTCGTCGGTGCCGTCAATGATGAGCTTGAGGTTCTCGGCCAGCTCGTGCAGACGGCGCGAAATATCGCCCAGGTCGACGACGACCTCGGGTTTATCGGCAGCGACAGCCTGCACCAGCGCGGCAACATTTTTATCCGCCTGCTCCAGGGCATCGATAGCAGCGCTGGCAGACTGCAAGAAGTCATGCCAGTCATCCGACTCGCGCAACTCGGGGCCAATCCACAGATTTGCGCTGTCATAGCCACCGCGGGCGCGACGGCCGAGCTCACGCACGCCGTCAAACACCTCGGCGAGTGCCATGCTCGCGCGTGCGACCGTAGACGTCGCCTTCGCGGTGAGCCCCAGATAAAGCGTGGAGCCTTCGGATGTCGCCAAATCACGAGATACCTGGCTCAATGCACCGGAGCTCGACCCGCCAAGGCGCTCAAATAGCACGCGAGATTCGTCTGCCGAGACCACGCGCGCCCACTGGCGGCGCGCCTCGCGCTCGATGGAATGGGCCTCGTCGACTACCCAGTGGCGGATGGGAGGCAAAATTCTCCCTTCGGCCGCAACGTTGCGAAACAGCAGGGAATGATTTGTGACCACGACATCGGCATGCGCCGCGCGACGACGGGCACCGTGGACGAGGCATTTATCGGGGAAGAACGGACACAGGCGGCGAGCGCATTCGCGCGAGGCCGTCGTAAAGTCGGGACGGTTGACGCTGCGCCAGCGAATGCCGAGCGAATCGAGGTCACCATCGGCAGATTGGCACACATACGCCATGATCACCGCAACCGCTGTGAGCGTGTCGGCAGGATCGCGCTTGGTGGTAATCTCGGCCTGACTTCGGCTCATGCGCTCGAGTTTGCGCAGGCACGGATAGTGGTCATATCCCTTGAGCGCACAGAATGACAAGCCTCCGTCCAGTTGTTCGGCGAGTTTTGGCAGCTCGTGGTACATAAGCTGATCGGCAAGATTATTCGATTTGGTCGCAATGCCAACGGTAATGTTGTTTCGGCGGGCGGCCTCGGCAAAGGGCACGAGATACGCCATCGATTTACCGACGCCCGTACCGGCCTCTATCACGCGATGCGTATCCGTAACCAACGCGTCGCGTACCTCGAGCGCCATGGCAATCTGCTCGTCGCGCGGCTCATAAGTGGGATACATGCGATTGACCAGGCCACCGGGGGCATAATCCGCCTCAATCTCTTCGCGGCTCGGCATGTTAAGAACCGGCAGCTCGTCGGCATCCACGCGATCATCGGCGCGATCGGCCTTGAGCACGTCGGCGCGGGCGGCAGCAAGCGAGAAAATCGAGCCGGGGTTTTGACCTGCCAAAAACGAGAAAATGGGACGATAGGACCAAGGAACATCCGCGTGCATATCCGCCAGACGCGCCATAAGGCCCTGCGGCAAGTCCGTAAGGGCAACCAGCAGCACGCGCCACACCCCACACAGGGCATCGACATCGGCGTTTGCGCGGTGCGACACGGAGTCGCAGCCAAACAGATCGGCCATAAAGGACAACTTGTGCGATGCCAGGCGCGGCAGCGCGATACGGGACAGCGCCAGCGAATCGATCCAGATGTCGCTGACGTTGACACCGCCCTTGACCGATTCGATGAACGATCGGTCAAACGTGGCATTGTGCGCGATAACCGGGCACCCGCCCACAAAATCGGCGAGCGCAGCCACGGCCTCTACAGCCGAGGGGGCATCGGCCACATCGGCGTTTGTGATGCTTGTGAGCTCAGTGATTTCGGCAGGGATCAGCTGCTTGGGATGCACAAATGTGTCAAAGCGGTCAACGACCTCGCGGCCCGAAAGACGGGCCGCGGAAATCTCGATAAGCTCGTTGTCCTGGACCGAAAGACCCGTGGTCTCGGTATCGAGGACGATAACATCCTCCTCGATAAGGCCAAACGATTGTGTGCGGGCACGCTCGGCGAGCGTTGCATAGGAATCAATGACAAACTGCGGCGTTCCAGGAGATACAGCGTCCTCGATTAGCATGCAATGCCCGCTCGACGGAGACCCATGCGAATCAGACTGTCACAGACCTGCGGGAAGGTCATGTCTTTGGTATGACGAATCTCGTCCGGATACAGCGACGTATCGGTCATACCGGGAATCGTATTGGTCTCGAGGATGACGGGGCCGTCCTCGCTCACGATAAAATCGCTGCGCGAAATGCCCAGACAGCCGAGGGCTTTGTGGGCCGCACAGGCTAGTTCCTGGGCACGAGCATAGTTTTCGGGCGAAATCTGCGCCGGAATACGGTGGATATCCGTGGGATCGACGTACTTCACATCCAGGTCGTAGAACTCACAGTCCTCAGGCTTGCGAATCTCGACGATCGGCAGGGCGCGCACGTCATCCTCGCCGTAGACGCCTACGGTAATCTCGGTTCCCTCGATGCACTTTTCGACCAGCACCTTATCGCCGTACTCAAAGGCCTTGGCGATGGCGGCAGGCAGCTCAGAGGGCTCGTGTACCAGGGAGATACCGTAGCTGGAGCCGTTGACGGCGGGCTTTACAAAGCAACGCTCGCCGCAAATCTCAACGATGCGATCGATATCGACCTCGTCGCCCGCCTCAAGCGCCAAACCGGGGGCAATGGGGATGCCTGCCTTGGCATACAGAAGCTTTGAAACCTCTTTATCGGCGCCACACGCGCTGGCGAGCACACCCGACGCCGTATAGGGGATACCCAGCGTCTCCATGGCTCCCTGCATGGCGCCATCCTCGCCGCCGGCGCCGTGCATGGCGATAAACGCCACGTCAAAATCGCCAGTTGCCATAGTCACCATAAAATCATCGGCAGCCGTATCGAGCAGCTCCACCGAAGTGTAGCCAGCCTCCTTTAGGGCCACCACGACGTTCTTTCCCGAATTGAGCGAAATCTCACGCTCGGCGGAATGGCCGCCCGCCAAGACCGCTACGTGCATGTTCTCTAGGCTTTTACCCGGCATGGGTAGACTCCTCCTCTATGGTTTCTGCAGCTGATACCATATTGTAGCGATACCCCCTACGTTTCCCCAAAATCGAAAGGCTTCCATGAATCCCAGGACTAAATCTCAGGACATTCGCGACTTGAGCCAAAACGATATTCGCGAGCTCGTGGCCGAACTCGGCCAGCCCGCTTTCCGCGCGAAGCAGCTCATTGAATGGGTTTTTGAGAAGAACGTTTGTTCGTTTGACGATATGACCAACCTTCCCAAGGCTTTCCGCGAGCAGTTAAAGGAGGCATTTGCCTTCGACACGCCGACCGAGCTCACCAAGCAGGTGTCCAAAGACGGCTCTCGTAAATACCTACTCGAGTACCACGATGGCATTTCTGTCGAGACCGTCGGCATGCCCCGTCGTAACAAGCTCTCTGTCTGCGTATCCACCCAAGCCGGATGCGGAATGGGCTGTGCTTTTTGCGCTACCGGTCTCAACGGCCTCAGGCGCTCGCTGACCGCCCAGGAAATCGTCGACCAGGTACTTCACGTTTCCAATGACTTTGGCGAGCGCGCGACAAGCGTAGTGTTCATGGGCCAGGGCGAGCCTTTTGCCAACTACGATGAGGTTCTTAAGGCGCTGCGCACCCTTAATGACCCCGACGGTATCGGCATTGGAGCGCGCCATCTCACCGTGTCTACCAGCGGTGTTATTCCTGGCATCCGTAAGTTTGCCGACATTCCCGAGCAGTTCACCCTAGCTGTCTCGCTGCACTCCGCCATCCAGTCCACACGCAATAAGCTCATGCCCGGTGTCAAGAAATACACACTCCTGCGCCTTCACGAGGCACTGCAGCTCTACACCGAGAAGACCGGCCGCCGTCCGACGTACGAATATGCCATGATCGAGGGCGTCAACGACACCAACCCCGAAATGCAGGCGCTCTGCGACTTCTGTGAGGGCACGCTGTGCCACGTCAACCTGATTCAGCTCAACGATATTGAGGGCAGCCCGCTCAAGCCGTCACCGATCCATAAGGTAGAAGACCTTCAACGTCGTCTTGAGTCCCGTGGTATCGAGACCACGATTCGCAACTCCCGTGGTAACGATATCGATGCGGCTTGTGGCCAACTCAAGCAGCGTTTCAAAGTTCAGAAGAATGCGTAGGGGCGACCAGCCCAATCGTTTCATGTGAAACATCAGAAAGCCCCGGTTGCTTAATTGCAACCGGGGCTGTTTCATATTCATCGACTATCAGCATCATAGGATAGTCCAACATTATTTAGGACGAAATTAGGAATCCCTGTACTGGTGATCAGACAAGGAACCCTTCAGAATTGATGAGTCATTGTTAGGTACCTAAAAGCCTACATTTTCCCATTGATGATTAACCCAATCTTGGTTGATCTTGGGATTCTTAGTCATCTGAGCCGTACGCATGGCAACATCCTCGGTCATAACATCCATTTTCTTTTTTGAGGTATCAACGATATCCTGCGCTCCGCGAAGTAAACGACCACGCAATTCATCATCTGTCGCAATCTTATAACCGGCAAAAGCGCCAACTGCAACAGTAGCAGCCAAAGCGATAGCAGTCAGAACTTTATTCCTCATCCTGACCTCCTTGATCAAACTGAATGATTTCGCCAAGAATGCGAGAGAGTTCCTCTTCATCCTTAAATTCAATCTCGATCTTGTTCTTGCCGCGCGAGCTCTTTACGCGAACGTTCGTGTTAAATACCTGACGCAGAACGCGTGCCGCCTTCTTAAAAGACTGAGGCGTTGCGGTTCGAGGCGTTTTTGGTGTCTCTCCGGCAGAAAACAACGGAGCAAGATTTTCTGTCGCGCGGACGGACAATCCTTCCGCAACAACCTTCTCAGCCAACTTAATGCGTGCATCTTCGTATGGAACTGCAAGAATTGCACGAGCATGGCCAGCAGTCAGCTTACCTTCAAAGATCATCTGCTGAACAACCTCTGGAAGATCAAGTAGGCGCAGTGAATTGGTGATTGCAGAGCGAGACTTGCTAACAGCCTTCGACAAGGCCTCTTGAGTCATACCACTCGCATCGATGAGCTGTCGATATCCCTTAGCCTCCTCGACGGGATTGAGATCAGAGCGTTGCAGATTTTCAATCAATGCAAGCGCAAGCATCTGTTCATCATCAACATCTTTTATGATGACAGGAACTTCCTCAAGTCCAGCGAGCTTAGAAGCCTGATAACGGCGCTCACCCGCGATAATCTCATAGCCATTACCGTGCTTGCGTACAAGAAGCGGTTGAAGAACACCATGCTCCTGAATCGACTCACTCAACTCTCGAAGCTCGGTCTCATTAAAATGAATTCTGGGTTGGTTGGGGTTTGGAACGATATCTTCGATTGGAAGTTTAGTTTTCGAAGCAGTATTGGATGCGGACGTCGCAGATCCACCGGTCTCATATTCTGCTTCGGATACCAATGCATTGAGTCCGCGACCCAAACCGCCACGCTTCCTAGGACTAGGCACGCTTGATCACCTCTTTGGCAAGGTTCATATACGCCTTTGCACCCTTATTTTGCGGCGCATATGTAATTACCGGCTCACCGAACGACGGTGCTTCTGATATTTTAACCGTACGCGGAATCAAGGTCTTAAATGCCTTATCGCCAAAGTACGACTGCACTTCTTCGACAACCTGATTTGAGAGCGATGTTCGCGAATCATACATCGTCATAAGCACGCCATAGGTATCAAGGCTCTTATTTAGGCGTGTTTTGACCATCTTCATCGACTCAAGCAGCTTCGTGACACCTTCGAGTGCGTAATACTCACACTGAATCGGAATCAGAACACTGTCCGCCGCCGTCAACGCATTAATGGTCAACAAGCCAAGTGAAGGCGGACAGTCGATAAATATAAAGTCAAACTCGTCCTTAACAGGCTCAAGCAGATCCTTCAAGCGTGTTTCTCGTGCAATTGCGCTTACAAGTTCAATTTCGGCACCTGCAAGCTGGATAGTCGCCGGAATTACAAATACCTTACTGCAATTTGTATCAAGAACAAGCGATTCTGCCGGAACATCATTCAGCAATGCATCATAGATGCAGTTATCGAGTTCTTCTTTTTCGATTCCAAAGCCGCTCGTGCTATTACCCTGTGGATCAAAATCGACAATCAGCGTCTTACGACCCTGTTCACCCAGTGCTGCTGCAAGGTTTACTGCTGTGGTGGACTTACCCACACCACCCTTTTGATTGATGATTGCAATGATACGCGTGTCTTTTGCGCTCTTTGAACGCTTAACGTCGCGAAATCCCACGGTCCCTCCTGGTGTATTTTAAGCTGTTAAACGGAGGATGTTTCACGTGAAACATTCCGATTCATCATCTGTTATGTTTCACGTGAAACATAACAAGTAATTACTATCCATTATGTTTCACGTGAAACATCTAGGCAAGCGGATTCTTCTTCGCCATGCCATTAGCACGTGGAAGCGAAATAGCTGCCGGACGAGATTTTTTTAGAATGATAAACTCGCGATGACCCAAGCCATTTGGCAAATCTAAATCATCTGTCAAAAGTGTGGTGAACCCGCATATGCTAGCGGCAGTTAGACCAGACTGAAGTTCGACGTCTGACGGGTTTCCCTTAGTAATAACAAAGAGACCACTATCTATTAGAAATGGTGAAGCATACTCGACGAGAACTGGTAACGGTGCAAGTGCACGAGCAGTGACAACAGCAAACTGTTTCTTATGGCTTCGGGCATATTCTTCAAGACGATCATGAACCGCGTGAGCATGCTTGAGACCGAGAGCCTCAACAAATGAGTTGACGGCATCAACCTTCTTGCCAACCGAATCGATATAGGTAGCCTTACGTCCGCAAGCAATTGTCAAAGGGATACCAGGAAACCCAGAACCAGTACCCATGTCTAACAAAGCGCCTTCTGGAGCTATGTCTATATAGGGAAGCAACACAAGCGAATCAAGAATATGAAGAACAGCCGCATCTTCGATATTTAGGATGCGCGTAAGATTGGTGGTCTTATTAGCCTCCAAAACAAGATCAAGATGCTCAATACAGGAGCGTAGGGCATCATTGGAGACCTTCAAAGAATAGTCTTCGCAATACGAAATTAGACGACTAAGCATCTGGCTTGTCTGCTCATCGGTTAGTACAAACAAGACAAACTCCTATCTGACAAAAATCAGTGTATCAAGAACTTTTGACAAAAAAAGGGGGCGTGGTTTCCACGTCCCCTTAAGATAAGCTCGTTTAGGTTATCGAGCAACAATCACAACATGACGATCGGGGTCAGAACCCTCAGAATGCGTGTCGACGGCGTCGTTGCCGCGAAGAGCAATATGAACCAGACGGCGCTCGTAGGCATTCATGGGCGGAAGCGAAACGCTTTTGTGAGTGCGCACTGCCCGCTCGGCAGCAGACTGAGCCATAGAGGCAACCTTGTCCTGGCGGCGGCTCTTATATCCCTCGACGTCGACGACGACCGGATACCTAAAGCCAAGCTTGCGACTCACCAACAGCGAGAACATAACCTGAAGGGCATCAAGGGTGCGTCCATGACGACCAATAAGGACGGCAAGGTCGGGAGCCGTTACATCAAGAATCAGTTCGCCCTCGTCGCCCTCATACTCATCGATAGGAGAGTTGGCGGCGTCGAAATGCGAAAGGATGGAACGAAGAATAGAAATCGCAACATCGGCAATGGTGTCGAGCTCTTCGTCCGTAAGCTCTTCACCAGCCTTGTAGCGCTGTGCAATCCCGAGATAATCGCCCGCGGCCTGCGGGGCAACCTCCTCAAGCATATCCTCGACGATCTCTTCAGACATAACGTACTCCAAAAGTTAGGTACCTAAATAAGATTACTATACCGCTACTTCTTCTTGTGCGGGCGCGGCTTCTTCTCGCGACGCGTGACCTCAACCTGCAGCGGGGCGTTCTTAAGACGCTCCTCCTCTTCGGCCTTAGCCTTCTCGATAACCTTCTGCGTCACAAAGATCTGCTGGATAACCTGCCAGGCAGAAGACACGTCGTAGTACAAAAGAACACCGACGGGAAGGCTCCAACCCATCCAGAGCATCATGACGGTCATGACGACGGCCATCATGCGCATGCTCTGGGCCTGCTGACCAGTCTGATTGCGCGACATGTACAGCTGCGGAATCAGGGTCAGGACAGCAAACAGAATCAGGCAAACCAGCGCAGGCAGTGCGACCATAAAGCCATCGGCAAAAGAGGCGCTCGGCGTGGTAGTCAGATCGGGCAGAATGTTGAAGAACGAGAAGGTGCCCTCGTTAAAGTACTGCGGCAGGTTTTGCAGAAGCGTAAACAGGGCGATGAGGATAGGCATCTGAATCAGAAGCGGCAGACAGCCGGACAGCGGATTGAACTTGTTCTCGCTGTAGAACTTCTGCATCTCCTCGGCCTGACGTTGGGGATCGTCGGCGTAGCGCTCCTGGATCTCGAGCATCTTGGGCTGCAGCACCTGCATACGGGCCGTCGACTTGGTCGACTTGAGCATGAGCGGCGTCAGCAGCAGACGGACGATGACCACCAGGATAATGATGGACAGGCCCCAGTCGACCGCAAAGGTCTGGATGAGCTTGAGCAGCTCGAAAAGGATGTTAACGATCCAATCCCACATGTAATTTTTCCTCCGATAGCGAGTGCCCGCTAGGGCACAGGGTCATAACCGCCGACGTGCAGGGGATTGCAGCGAGCGATGCGCCTCACGGCAAGCCAGCAGCCTCTACAAACACCGTATTTCTCGATAGCCTGGACGGCGTAATGAGAACACGTTGGATAATAAATGCAGGTGTCAGGCAATAAGGGCGAAATAACCTGTTGATATATGCGAATAGGAGCGATGGCAACACGTCGCAAAACGTGATTGCTCATCGCTCCTCCCCGGCAACGCCGGCGCGTATCACAAGCGAACGCAATGCCTCGTTCATCTCCTCCGGCGACGAGATCCTCGTCTTGGGGGTCGCGAACAAGATGATGTCATAACCCGCAACAGGAAATCCGCAGCTGCGGGCGGCCTCGCGCATCACACGCTTAGAACGGTTGCGCACAACTGCGCAACCGAGTCGTTTAGCACCAACGAAGGCGACCCTTCCAGAGTCGCCTTCGCCAACCGATTCACATATGGTCATTCGAATCAGAGGATGATTGAAACGACGCCCCTGACTGAACACATGCTCGAAATCTTGCCGAGACTTAATAGTCTTCATGCGAGATGTGTGTATCGCTGCTAGACAGTGAGACGCTTGCGGCCCTTGGCGCGGCGACGGGCGAGCACGGCACGACCACCCTTGGTGGCCATACGGGCACGGAAGCCATGGGTCTTGGCACGCTTACGCTTATTAGGCTGATACGTACGCTTCATCTTAAGTTCCTCCTGCTGCATTTCGAGTGTCCGCGAGGGCGCGGACGCAGATATAGACACGTGAGCTTGAAGATTGTAGGGAAATCAATGTTCAAATGTCAAGAAATCAAAGGTAAAAGGTTGCGCAGTTCACACGGTTCCGCCATAAGCCGGATGAGTTTTTGAGTATGACTCCAACTTTTCACGATATTTCACTGAGTTTTCAACAGGTCATGTTGGCAATGTTGAGAACTTTTCGCCCATTTTCCAAAGTTTTCAACATGTTTTGAAAACTTGTCGAAAGATGAGAAACATTGCACGGTGAGCTACTATTTATCCGAAACCTTTTGAAAGATTGCGAGCGGCATGTCTGACGACTTTTACACCATGGTCGATTCCGGTGACCCGGCACCCGACAACGAGCACATCAACGGCGTACGCGAAGAGCGCGAAGAGGGCGAGCAGACATCGAAACAGACACCAAAAACCATGTATGCGGCGCGCATCGCCGTCTATGACGACATGCTTTCGACCCCGCGCGTGATCGTCATCGAGCCGCAAGACATCCGCACGTATCTGGAAGAGACGACTAACACCGTCTACCAGTGCATGAAAGAGCAAGGCGGACACATCTCACTCATGGTTATCCGCGAGATTGTCGAAAACTTTATCCACGCCCACTTTGCCGAGCCCATTATCTCGATCCTGGACGGCGGGGAAACTATCCGCTTTGCCGACCAAGGTCCGGGCATCGACGACAAAGAGCGCGCCTTCGACTTTGGCGTCACCAGCGCAAACAGCAAGATGAAGCGGTATATACGCGGCACCGGGGCAGGTTTTCCCATGGTGCAGGAATACCTGGAAAACGCCGGCGGGGCAGTCTCCATCGAAGACAACATGGGCAACGGCACCGTCGTCACGGTGAGCCTCGACCCCAAGCGCGTGCAGGAAATTGAGCGCGCGGGAGGGCGCGGGGCAGCCGTGCGCCCCGAGACCCAGGGGTCGGAATACCCACTGCCGGGAGCATTTCCACAGCAAGCAATGATGACTCCGCAGCAAACCATAGCCACGCCCCCACTGCAACAGCCCATGGTTTCGCAGCAGATGCATCAACCCGGCATGCCGCCCATGCAGGACCCCCAGCCCGCGGGACAGACGACAACTCAAGGCTCGGCGGAGTCCATGGTCCCGGCCGATTCGGATGCAGCCGCGATGCAGCAGGTGACGGGCATGCAAGGAGCTCGGCAGATGGGCTTCCAACCGTACCCGCAGGCATATCCGGGACAATATATGCCGCAGCAGGGATACTCCCAGCAATATATGCAGCAGTATCCCCAGGGCTATCAGCAGCCGTATCAGCAGATGCCGCAGCCGTACCATCCCTGGGCCCAGCAGATGCCGCCGCAGCCATACCAACAGTGGCCGCAAAGTTTTCAACAGCCGATGCCAACCATGCAGAGTTCTCAACAACCAGCAGCTCAAATGATGTATCCTAATGCGGCGAATCAATACGCACAGCCGCAACCGGACGTATTTGTGAGCGAGCGCGGCAACGCGGCGCTGGGATATCTGGCTCAAAACCAAGAGTGCGGCGCCACCGACCTGGCGCGAGCATTTGGAAACTCCGCGCCCACGTGGTCACGCACACTCAATGACTTGGCGCAGGCCGGCTTGGTAATCAAACACGGTCAGAAATACCATCTGACCGAACTCGGCAGCGCTCGCGTGCGTGCCCAAAGTTAAGGACGGGAGAGACAGTGGACGAGGAAGCAAGCATCATCCTGGAGGATGCCATCGCCTTTTGCCAGCGCGACGGCCAAGATGCACGCCTCATCAACATGTTGGGGCAATCGTGTGCCGTGAGCCTGACCGAGGACACCTTGACCATCGAGGCACCGTCGCGCTTTGCCATTGCGCAGCTCAAAAAGCACCAGCCGACTATCGAGCACTACCTAGAAGAAATTGCCTTTGCGCCGATCGCGCTCAACATCGTGGCTCCACAGGGTCCCACGACAGGCGCCACAGGGGCGGCACCCGTCACTCCCCCTTTGACGACCGTCGCCCCCGTGGCGGCTCCGGAGACCAATGCGAGCGATGTTTCCCGTGAAACCATGCCCCACGCAACAGCCGTGCCGGTAGCAACCGCGCCCAGCGTTTCACACATGCCCGTCGCGCACGACGCGGCGCCGGGCGAAGAACCGGGCATCGCGATCAAAAACACGCTGTCGGCCGACGATTTCCGCCGCATGATGAATCAGATGAAGGGCGTGGCACCCGCCAAGAGCGCAAAACCAGTCTCGACATCGCCTGTGAGCGTGCCTGCGGCTGCTGCGCCGGGCGAGCAGAACGCCGATGGCGCGCCCCTCGTGGCCAACTCAAAATTCACCTTCGAAAACTTTGTCTACGGCCCCGAAAACAGCCACGCCTATCGTTCGGCGCTTAAATTCGCCGCACTCGCAGACGAACGCGGTACTTGCACATCCCTGTTCATCTATGGCAAATCGGGCTTAGGCAAGACCCACTTGCTGCTCGCCATCAAAAACGAGCTCGCCGAGAAGTCGCCCGAGATCAAAGTGAAATACGCCAACTCACAGGCATACATCGATGATCTGATGACAGAATTCGACCGCCAAAAGAAGAGTAACGCTCCCATCATGCAGGCATACCACGGCGTGGACGTGCTCATCATCGATGACATCCAAAACATCATCGGCAAGCGCGCGAGCGTGGACTACTTTTTCCAGCTCATGGACGAGTTTATCCGCAACAACAAGAAGGTCGTGATTGCCGCAGACCGTGCGCCCAAGGACCTGAACATGGACGAGCGTCTGACCAGCCGCTTTAACGCCGGCATGCTCTGCTTGGTAGCAGAGCCCAGCTACGAGATGAAATACAAGATTCTGCAGCGCTATTACGAGAACACGATCGCGGCGGCGCCCGAGGCGGGCGACGACTCGCTGCTGGCGGCCTACGGTGGCGACAGCGGACATCTGACCGACGAGCACTTTAAACATATGGCGGAGGTATCAGGCACCAACATCCGTGAGCTCGAGAGCTTCTGCGAGCGCTGCGCCGGGGAGGCGGGCGACCGCGAGCGCGAGGGTAGCGAGCTGAGCTTCGACGACATCGATACCATCGCCAGCCAGTACTTCGACACGTCGGCCAAAAAGATCAACGTGCAGACAGTTCAGTCTGTTATCGAGGAGCAGTACGGCGTGACGCATGAGGAGCTCATTGGTCCGCGCCGCAATGCCAGTATCGCCAAGGCGCGCCATATCGCCATCTACCTAGCGATCGAGATGTGCGAGATGACAACCACCGCCGTGGGTGCGGAGTTTGGCAACCGCAACCACTCGACCGTCAGCACGAGCTACAAAAAAGTCCAGAAGATGATTCAGGAAGACCGGACCGTGACCGAGGACCTCAAATCGCTACGGGACAAAATTACACTGCGCTCGTAGGGAAATAGGCACACCTGTTGAAAACTTGTCGAAACCGCGGGCATAAGGTGTCTAAAACCCAGCCTGCTCCGATGAAAAGTTTTGCGCAGGTTTTGAACGTGGAAAACGACCCCTGTTGCACACAGGGAACTGTCGATTCTCTTTTTGGGTTTGACCTGCATGTTTGGGAGTAATCAACAGTTTCGTCAGTACTATTACTATTATTAAGATATTTATATCTATAGAAAGGTATTAAAAGATGAAGTTCACCGTCAGCCAGAGCTCGCTTACGCAAGCAATCGGCGTCGTCATGAAGGGTGTCGCTTCGGCATCCACCCTCCCTATTCTGTCGGGCGTGCTCATCAAGGCACAAGACGGCATCTTGGAATTCCAGACCTCTAACTACACTATCTCGATTCGTCACCGCATCGCGGCACATGTGGAAGAGGAAGGTGAGATGGTAATCCCCTGCAAGATGCTCTCCAACATCACCAAGACCCTTCCCGATGCCCCAGTTACCTTTGAGCTTTCGGAGCGCCAGGTGCTGATCGGTTGCGAGAAGAGTTCCTTCCGCCTGAATACGCTCGATGCCAACGATTTCCCCGAGTTCCCGGCCTATGCCATCGAGAGCGCCGTTGAGCTCCCGACCGACATTCTGTCCGAGATGGTCAGCCGCGTGTGGCGCGTCACCTCGACCGACAAGGCCCGCCCCATCCTGGGCGGTGTGCATATGAGAGTCGAAAACAACACCGTGCGCCTGGTGGCGACCGACTCCTTCCGTCTGGCCGTGTGCGATACGCAGGTGGAGACCTCGACGCTCGAGGGCTCCTTTGAGCTCAACGTGCCGGCCGATGCCTTCAACGACGCCCTGAGCATCATGGCGAGCCAGGCGACCATTATGATCGGTGCCACCGACACCCAGGTTGTCTTTGAAGCCGGCAACACCACCTACGTGTCGCGCCGCATAGAGGGTGTGTATCCCAACTACAAGCAGCTCATCCCCGATTCGTGCGTAACGAGCGTCAAGATCGACGTGGCGGCTTTTAATGCCGCCCTCAAGCGCGTGGCGGTCATCGCGAGCGCCAACCCCGCCGTCAAGTTTGAGATCGATGTCGAGAACGGCCAGATGGGCCTGTCCTCCATCTCCAATGACCAGGATCTGGCGCAGGAGACGATCGATGTCGAGGCCGAGGGCGAGTCGGGTACCATTGCCTTTAACTACCACTACATCTTTGGCTGTCTCAACGCCCTGTCCAAGGAGAAGGAGATCACGCTGGAGCTCAAGAGCTACTCGCAGGCCGGCATCTTTAAGTCCTACGACAAGATCAACTATCTGTACCTGGTCATGCCGGTGCGCATCTAGCGGCGCCCTATGGCCATGTTCGCCCGCGATCTTTCCGTCGCGCGCTACCGCAGCTTCGATAGCTATCGCCTGGAACTGAGCGATGGCGTGACGGTGCTCGCGGGGCCCAACGCGGCGGGAAAGACCAACCTCATAGAGGCACTGCAGCTGCTAACGAGCGGCGCCTCGTTTAGGCATTCCACTGCCGTCGAGCTTGTGCACGACGGCACGGGTTTGTGCAGGGCCGAGCTTAGGCTCGAGGGCGATGGCCGCGTGCTGGACATGGGCCTATGCGTGGAGGACGGTAAGCGTTCGTTTAGCCGCAACGGCAAGCGGTGTGCCGCCTCTGGCGTGCGCGGCGTGCTGCCGAGTGTTTTGTTCTGCCCCGATCATCTGGATATGGTTAAGCGCGGTGCCAGCGTGCGTCGCGCTGCGCTCGATGACTTTGGCGTGCAGCTGAGCGCCCGCTATGCCGATCTGGCAAGCGCCTATGGCCGCTGCGTGACGCAGCGTAACGCCCTGCTCAAAGAGACATGGTGCTGCCGTGAGATGCTCGGTGCGTGGAATGAGTCGATTGCCCGCGCCGGATCGGCCCTGCTGGTGCACCGCTTGGCCCTGCTCGATCGCTTGGACGCCCACGTGCGCAATGCCTACGGGCTGGTTGCGTCCGGGGAGGAGGCCGATGTGGCCTATGCGTCCACGTTGGGAGAGCTGCCCCAGACCGATGACCGCGAGGAGCTGAGGGGCTGGGCATACGAGCACATGCTCGCGGCGCTCGACGAGCGCGCCGACGAGGAAATCCGCCGCGGCGTGACACTCGTGGGTCCGCACCGCGACGAGATTGAGTTTTCGGTCGCCGGCCGCTCGGCTCGCTCGTTTGCCAGTCAGGGTCAGCAACGTACGTTGGTTCTGGCTTGGAAGGTGGCCGAGGTGGCCGTAGCCCGCGATATTCTGGGTACCGCCCCGCTGCTGCTTTTGGATGACGTGATGAGCGAGCTCGACGGCGATCGCCGCGCCGCATTTTTGCAGCTGATCGGCGACGACATCCAGACAGTCATAACCACCACCAATTTGGGATACTTTACCGATGAGTTACTTGATCGAGCCAAGGTGGTGAGCATGGGTGAGGCATGCTAATTACGAGCGTGAGAACGGCATGGCTGCCTTCAGTGACTTTTTGGGTGCCGAGCGCCAGCGCATCTTGGCGTCGGCTACGCCCGAGCGTCGTGCGCAAATGGAGGCCGCCGAGGAATCGCGTACGGTCTACCGTGCTTGGAACGCGGTGTGCTCGGGCACGCGCGAGGGCCGGCACGTGACGGGGCTGCGTTATCTTCCCGAGTCCAACGAGCTGCTGGTGTATCTCGATTCGCCCTCGTGGACACAGGAGATGACACTTTTGCGCGAGATAATCCGCGCGCGCATGGAGCGTGCCGGCGCGCATGTGGATGGCCTGGTATTTAAGACGACCCGCCCCGGCCACACACCGCCCGCGGCAAAAGAGCGCCTGCGCCCGGTCGCGCCCGAGCGCCCGCCCGCGCCGCATGCCGACCTGAATGAAGCCGAGCGTGCCGAGATCGAGCGCCAGGTGTCGCCCATCGAAGACCAAAAACTGCGTGAGGCCCTCCAGAACGCCATGAGGGCCAGTGCCGAGTGGGCCAAGGGCGTGCAAAGCAAAAAAGAGTCTTAAATCGCATCTGGTGGCCTTGTATAGGCAAATACCCTCGTCCCCGAGGGTATTTTTTACGATAAAATAGTAAGGCTATACAGATTTTCTTAACCGAAGGAGGACGTGTGGCAAACGAAAACGATTACGATGGCGGCGAAATTAAGATCCTCGAGGGTCTCGAAGCCGTCCGTAAGCGCCCGGGCATGTATATCGGCTCGACGAGCGCCAGCGGTCTGCACCACCTGGTGTGGGAGATCGTTGACAACTCCGTCGACGAGGCCATGGCCGGTTTCTGCACCGAGATTCAGGTGACGGTCCACGCCGACAACTCCATTACGGTCGTCGATAACGGGCGCGGCATCCCCGTCGACGAGCACCCTGTCAAAAAGATTCCGACGCTCGAAGTCGTCATGACGATCCTTCACGCCGGCGGTAAGTTCGATAACTCGGCCTATAAGGTTTCCGGCGGTCTGCACGGCGTGGGCATCTCCGTTGTCAACGCCCTGTCCAAGCGCGTGGTCGTACAGGTGCGCCGCGACGGCAATATCTACGAGATGGAATTCTCGCGCGGCAAGACCGTCAAGAAGATGGAGGTCGTGGGCACCTCGGATTCGACGGGCACCACCGTCTCCTTCTGGCCCGACGACGAGATCTTCGAGACCTGCGTCTACGATTTCGATACACTGCACAATCGTCTGCAAGAGACGGCGTTTCTCAACAAGAACCTCAAGATCGTGCTGACTGACGAGCGTGAGGCGGCTCCCCGCGTGGAGGAGTTTTGCTACGAGGGCGGCATCATCGACTTCGTCAAGTTCCTCAACGACGGCAAGGACGTCCCCGAGGCCTTTAAGGAGCCCATCTACATTGAGGGCAAATCGGACCCGGATGCGCCCGTGGCCAAGATGGGCGAGGTCGAGGTGTCCCTGCAGTGGAACGCCGGTTATGGCGAGAACGTCATGTCGTTTGCCAACGACATCTACACCCCCGAGGGCGGCATGCACCTTGAGGGCTTCCGCACCGCCCTCACCCGCGTGATTAACGATTACGCCCGCAAGCAGAACCTGCTTAAGGAGAAAGAGGCCAACCTGAGCGGTGACGACGTGCGCGAGGGTCTCTCGGCCGTCATCTCGGTCAAGCTGCCCGATCCGCAGTTTGAGGGCCAGACCAAGGCCAAGCTCGGTAGTTCCTACATGCGCGCGCTTACGCTCAAGATTGTGACCGACGGTCTTGCCGACTACCTCGAGGAGCACCCCAAGCCCGCCCGCGAGATCGTCAAGAAGGCGCAGCAGGCCTGCAAGGCCCGTAACGCCGCCCGCAAGGCGCGCGAGGCGACCCGTCGCAAGAGCCTGCTCGAGACGGCGTCGCTGCCCGGCAAACTCGCCGACTGCTCGGTGCGCGATGCCGAGCTGACCGAGCTCTTCATCGTAGAGGGCGACTCGGCAGGCGGTTCGGCCAAGGACGGCCGTCGCCGAGACATCCAGGCGATTCTGCCCCTGCGCGGCAAGATTCTGAACGTCGAGCGCGTGGGTGACCATCGTGCGTTCTCGAGCGACACCATCCAGTCGCTGATCACCGCGATCGGTTGCGGCGTCACGACGAGCGCCGGCGACGGCGGCGACTTCGATATCACCAAGGCGCGCTACCACAAGATCATCATCATGACCGATGCAGATGTCGACGGTGCGCATATCCGCATCCTGCTGCTGACGTTCTTCTACAAGTACATGCGTCCGCTGATCGATGCCGGCTATGTCTATGTTGCCTGCCCGCCCATCTTTGGCATTAAGGTGCGCAACAAGATCCACTACGTGTATCCCAACGGCCGACAGCCCGAAGACGAGATTCTGCGCGACACCATTCAGAGCCTGGGCCTGAGCCCCGACGACAACGACGAGGACGGCAAGGCCAAGGATGGCAAGATCACCAAGAAGCGCAAGGGCTATACCGTCCAGCGCTACAAGGGCCTGGGTGAGATGGACCCCAAGCAGCTTGCCTCGACGACGATGGACCCCAAGACCCGCATTTTGCAGCGCGTGACGATCGAGGATGCCGTGGTGGCGGACCGTGCCGTACGCGAGCTCATGGGTTCCGAGGTGGGCTATCGCCGCGAGTACATTGAAAAACACGCGCATGATGCACGCTTCTTAGATGCCTAACCTGTTCGGCTTTCCCAGCCACCGCACCTTCGCCCTCAATCGTCGGTTGCGTACCCAAGTACGCTTCCCTCCTCTTTCGGGCGAATCTGCGGCACCTGGAAAAGCCGTCTCCGTGGTAGGGAACTAATGGACCACGCAAACCATGAGGAGGTAACGTGGCAGACGATATCAACAACAACGAGGGTATGGACGAGGCCGGCGACGCCGGTATGCCCGATGATCTGAAGCGCCTGCTCGCCCGCGCCGAGCAGGGCGAGGATGGCGACCCGGATTCCTACAACCCCGATGTCGAGGATGAAGAGGAAGAGGATGACGACGCCGAGCTCGAGGAGAGCTTTGGCGCGGTCGATCGCGGCGCCTCGGCCGGCGAGGACATCAACGGCGGCCAGCTCCAGATTTCGGAGTTTGGCCGCGAGATGAAGCAGTCGTTTATCGAGTACTCGATGTCGGTCATTACGGCACGCGCCCTGCCGGACGTGCGCGACGGCTTAAAGCCGGTGCACCGCCGCATCCTGTACGCCATGAACGAGAGCGGCATCTACCCCAACCGCCCGCACAAGAAGTCGGCCTGGACGGTCGGCGAAGTTATCGGTAAGTACCACCCCCACGGCGACTCCGCGGTCTATGAGACCATGGTTCGTCTGGCGCAGTGGTTCTCCATGCGCACGCCGCTTATCGACGGCCACGGCAACTTTGGCAACATCGACGGCGACGGTGCCGCAGCTATGCGTTACACCGAGAGCCGTCTGGCAAAGCCCGCCATGGAGCTGCTCCGCGACCTGCAGAAGGATACCGTCGACTGGCAGCCCAACTACGACGAGTCGCTCGCCGAGCCCGTGGTACTGCCCGCACGCTTCCCCAACCTGCTGGTTAACGGCAGCCAAGGCATCGCTGTAGGCATGGCCACCAATATCGCCCCGCATAACCTCACCGAGGCGATCGAGGCCACCTGCTACCTGATCGACAACCCCGACGCCACCGTCGACGAGCTCATGCAGATTATGCCCGGCCCGGACTTTCCCACCGGTGCCATCATCATGGGTAGCGCCGGCATTAAGCAGAGCTACGAGACCGGCCGCGGTTCCATCACCGTGCGCGCCAAGGCCCATGTGGAGTCCACCAAGACCGGCCGCAGCCGCCTGGTCTTTACCGAGATTCCCTACATGGTCAACAAGGGCACCCTTCAGGAGAAAATCGCCCAGCTCGTAAACGACAAGCGCATCGAGGGCATCTCGGACATGCGCGACGAGTCCAACCAAAAGGGCATCCGTCTGGTCATTGAGCTCAAGAAGGGCGTTATCCCGCAGGTCGTACTTAACAACCTGTATAAGTACACCTCGCTGCAGACCACCTTTGGTGCCAACAATCTGGCGCTCGTCAATGGCGTTCCTAAATGCCTGAGCCTGCGCGAGATGCTGCAGCACTACATCGACCACCAGGTCGACGTAGTCACCCGCCGCACCCACTTTGACCTTAAAAAGGCCCAGGCCCGTGCACATATCCTTGAGGGCTACCTTATGGCCCTCGACCATATCGACGAGGTCATTAGCATCATTCGCTCCTCGCAGACCGATGCCGAGGCCAGCAGCCGGCTGATTGAGCGTTTTGGCTTTACGCCCGAGCAGACCACGGCCATCCTCGAGATGAAGCTGCGTCGCCTGACCGGCCTGGAGCGCGACAAGATCCAGGAAGAGCTGGACGGCCTGCGCCGTGCTATCGCCTACTACGAGGACCTGCTGACGCACGAGGAGAAGATTCTGGGCGTCATCAAGGAAGAGATGCGCGAGATCTCCAAGAAGTTTGGCGACAAGCGCCGTACCGAGATCAGCCAGGTCGAGAAGGATCTGGACGTCGAGGACCTCATCGCCGACGAGGACATGGTCGTGACGATCACCCACACCGGCTATGTGAAGCGTATCCCGGTGGCCGCTTACCGCGCCCAGAAGCGCGGCGGCAAGGGCGTGTCGGGCGTCAACCTTAAAGAGGACGACGTTATTGACGAGATGTTTATCGCTTCCACCCACGAGTATGTGCTGTTCTTCTCGAGCAAGGGCAAGGTCTACCGTCTGAAGGTGCACGAGCTGCCGGTTGGTACGCGCCAGGCACGCGGCACCGCAATCGTCAACCTGCTTCCCTTCGAGGAGGGCGAGAAGATCGCGAGCGTCATTAGCTGTCGTGAGTTCCCCGCCGATGAGTACCTGATGTTTGCCACCAAGAACGGCATGGTCAAGAAGACCGTGATGAGCGCCTATGATCGCAGCCGCCGCGATGGCCTCATCGCCATCAACCTGAGGGACGACGACGCGCTGCTCGCCGTGCGCCGCGTACGCGAGGGCGACAAGATCATCATGGCCACCACTGCGGGCAAGGCGATCATGTTCCCCGAGGACCAGGTTCGCGCTACCGGCCGCGACACCAGCGGTGTCCGCGGCATTGGCATGAAGGACGGCGTGAGTGTCCTGGGCATGGAGGTCACCAACGGCGAGGGCGACCTGTTTGTCATTACCGAGTGCGGCTACGGCAAGCGCACGCCGGTCTCGGATTATCCGGAGCAAAACCGCGGCGGCCAGGGTGTCTACACCATCCAAATGACCGAGCGCAAGGGCAACCTTGCGGCCATGAAGGCGGTCGGCCCGCAGCATGAGTTGTTTATCGTGACGGAGGGCGCGACGGTCATTCGCGTCAAGACCGACGAGATCAGCCGGACCGGTCGAACCACGCAGGGTGTCAAGATGATGACCGTAAGCGATGACGACCACGTGTGCGCCGTTGCCCGCATGACGGCCGCCGAAGAGAAGCCCGAGGGCGAGAGTGCCGAGACCGCATACGTCACCGAAGAGGCCCCAGTCGACCCAGGCGACGGCAACGACATACCAGAGGATCTCCTAGACGAGTAAGAGGCCCTAGCTGGTAAAAATCATCAGACCCCATATATCGGCGGTCGGCGCACTGCGCGCCGACCGCTTTTTTGAAAACCTTGGGACCCCATGGTCGCTGGGCTGGCGAGATAGTGTTGGTTTGTCGCGAGTTCCGCACGCAAAGAAGGCCACTTAATGTGGCCTTCGTGGTACCGTCAAGATTCTTTCGCAAATTGATTTAGCCGTCCTCGGCCCCGTCCTCTTCTAGCCCTCCGCCTTTCCCCTCAGCTCGTCCATCTCCTCCAGCTTCGACATGTCC
>NZ_JBQHQI010000018.1:0-38374 GCF_052067375.1 Collinsella sp. HCP3S3_E11
ACGGTGAGCCCGGCGCCGCGAAGCGCCCTGGCCCTCTCCACCATTCTCCTACTGTATGCCATGCGGACTCCGTTCCGGACCTCAACGGTCCAACTTTTTGTCCGCAGTCCCACCCTCGGGCGCGTTCCAAAATCGTCCCGAAATAGCTCATTTACGAGAAAGGACTCGGAACCATGACCAATTCTCTGCCCATGAAGACCCGCGCGATGATGTACGAGCAGCAGCTCGATCACCTGCCCCGTCTTGTGGACGAAATGTACCGAAGAATCGAAACACTCGCCCCGAAGCGCTATGCGGGCATCGTGCACGACAGCGACACGACGGACGCGGGACGTCCGGCAGCCGCGCATCTTCACGTGATGATGGAGTTCCAGAATCCGCGCTCGCTCAATAGCATCGCGAAGCTCCTTGGAGATAAACCTGAGCGCATCGAGGCTTGGAAGGCAGGTGTGGAAAACGGTTTTTCCTACCTGTGCCACAGAACGGATGGCGCACGATCCAAGCATCAGTACGACCCCAAAATCGTGCGCTCCAATTTCGATTACCCAGCGCTACTTGCTTCTATTGAGTCGCGCGTTGCTCGAACGAGGTCCCATAGCAGCATCAAAGTCCTTCTCGATGACCTTCTCGAAGGTCGTATCGACAAGGAGTCCTTGATCTCTCAGCTCTCCGGATCCGAATATGCCCGGACATAGCGTCAGATCGAAGACGTTTATGCACGCCGCCTTCAGGTTCAGGCCCGGGAATGGCGGGGGTTGATGCTCAAGGGCGAAAGAAGGGTGGAATCAGTTTGGATCTTCGGGCCTGCTGGAACGGGGAAGTCCACCCTCGCAAAGCTCTATGCGAAGCGGAAGGGCGAACCGTTCTTCGTCTCTGGATCTACGAGAGACATCTTTCAGGGGTATGAGGGCAAGCACACGGTGATTCTTGACGAACTTCGTCCCTCATCCATCCCCTACGCCGACCTGCTTCGCATCACGGATCCCTATGCGATGGAGCATGAGGTGATGGCACCGTCCCGATATTCCGACAAAGCGATAGCCGCCGATCTCGTAATCGTCACGACGCCCTACAGCCCCTTGGAATTCTATGGAGAACAGATGCGCCGATCCGCGACTTATCGTCCGCAAAACGATGTCGACGGATTTGGTCAACTTGAGAGGCGCCTCTCCGTCGTTGCGGAGATGCAGACGAGGGAGATCTGTCTCTCTGAGTTTAGGCACGATCTCGACGGATACTGGCCGGTCGAAGGTTCCTCTCGTACAAACCCATATTCGAGTTATGCGCGAGGACTCGCCCCCTCGTCCTGCGCCAACGCTCTTTATAAAGAGCTTCTCGACACCGTTTCGCACTTGACAGCTTAACCAATCGGGCCCCGTGCGATAATCTTGAAATATCGCATCGGGGCTCTTTTCTGAACAGGAAGGAGCCTGCTAGTGACTGTGAGAAAAGACAGCAAAGGGCGAATCCTCAGACGCGGGGAAAGCCAGAGAAAAAACGGCCGTTACTGCTTCAAGTATGTGGATGCAAGAGGTAAAACGCGGAGCGTCTACTCGTGGACCTTGACAACTCATGATCTAACTCCGAAGGGGAAGAAAGCCAGTCCGTGCTTGCGCGCGTTGGAGCATGAGATCCAGCGCGATCTGCTTGATAAGGTCGCGCCGAACAATATGACAGTCTACGAACTCGCATCTCGTTACACTGAAACAAAGACTGCCGTGAAACAATCCACTCGAGCCGCCTACAAGACGATCCTCAATTTTCTTGCTACAGATGAATTCGGCTCGCGACGAATATGCGGTGTCACCTCCCTTGATGCCAAGGAATGGCTCATCAACCTGCAAAAAATCCACGGCAAGCGCTATAGCACAATCCATAGCATCCGTGGTGTTCTGAGACCGGCGTTTCAACTGGCAGAGGAGAACAGCCTGATTCGCCGAAATCCCTTCTATTTCGAGCTCGCAACGATACTGACAAACGACATGGTTACACGCAAGGCCTTGGCCACTAACCAAGAACGCAGATTTCTTGCTTTCGTGGAGGGCGATGAACACTTTCACCGCTATCGTGACGCCATCTACATCCTTCTAAATACGGGCCTGCGCATTTCTGAATTCTGCGGTCTTACCGTCGAAGACCTTGATTTCAAAAACGGAAGCATTCGGGTAAACAAGCAACTTCAGCGGACCAGCAACATGCGATACTACATCGAACGTCCCAAGACGGAGAGCGGGATCCGCTATGTTCCCATGACTCAAGCCGTGACAGAGTGTTTCAGGAGTATCCTTGCGCAACGTCTAAAGCCTTCGAGTGAGCCGGTCGTTGACGGTGTTAGCGGTTTTCTGTTTCTTGATAAAAACGAGATGCCGCGTGTTGCCCTGCACTGGGAGAAGTACTTCCACCACGCGATAGAGAAACATAATCGCATCTACAAGGATGAGCTTCCCAAAATCACACCACATGTCTGCCGACATACCTTCTGCTCGAAGATGGCACGCAGGGGAATGAACCCTGCGAAGCTAAAATGCATCATGGGCCACTCCGACATCAACGTGACTTTTAACACATACACCCATCTTGATTTCGACGACGTCAGAGAGGATATGCTGAAAATTGGATGCAAAGGACGGTCAACATTGTGACAACAAGTCGTAAACCCTCGTTCTTTACGACAATTCTTACGACGCTGGAAAGAAGAATAATCCGCTCATTTATGAATCAATTTGATATTCTGTCCTTGACGAGGGATCAAAAAGCAGTGCGATTATCTGCGAAAACTCTGATATTCGAGAGGTTTTAGCCAATGCGCAAAATCCTATTTGTCTGTCATGGGAACATCTGTCGCTCGACGATGGCTGAGTCGGTGTTTGCCGAGCTGGTGCGCCGTGCTGGGCGCGAGGCGGAGTTCGTCATTGATTCTGCCGCGACCTCGACCGAGGAGATTGGCAACCCTCCGCATCATGGCACCGTCGCCAAGCTGCGCGAGGTCGGGATTCCCGTCGTTGCGCACCGCGCGCGCCAGGTTCGTCGCGCGGAGTATGGTGACTGGGACCACATCGTCTATATGGATGCCGAGAACGCGCGCGGCCTGCGTCGCATCTTCGGCGACGATGCCGACGGCAAGATTTCGCGGCTGCTGGATTGGACCGATCGCCCCGGCGACGTCGCCGATCCCTGGTACACCGGCAACTTCGATGCCACCTACCGCGATGTGCTCGCCGGCTGCACGGCCATGCTCGAGCAACTGTAGGCGCCCGGGCGGCGCGGATGCGTGAGCCACGCCATCGGCATAAAATGAGCGTGGATAATCTCCCGCATACAAATTGAGCGTGGATAATCTCCCACTTTGAACGCAAAACGGCGCTCTAAACGGGAGATTATCCACGCTCATTATCTTGGTGGGAGAAAATCCACGCTCGATTACTCGTCGACGATCTCGGCGAGCCAGACGTTCAACGTATCGACCTCGGGGCAGCAGAACTTTGCCGTACCGGGCTCGTTGCCGGGCACGGTTCCGCCGTAGCGCAGGATGTCGATATAGGGAAAGCCCACATGGCAGGCCATGGAGCACATCTTGCCGCGATCGCGGTCGAAGTCGAAGACGTCGCCGGGCGTGTGGCCATGGTGGCAGCGGCACGTGCCCAGCTGGTCCACGCAGCTAATGCGGATACGTGGGCGCTTGCCGCGTGGCGCGCCGAGCAACTTGCCCTCGCTCGCGGGCTCGGGGCCGCTTTCGCTGGCGCTACTCATGGTCGATCACATCCAGGCAGGCCTCGATGGGCAGGCCGGCAGACTTGTCCTCTTGGTCGGCATTGCGCTCGATAAGCTCGGCCACCACACGCATGGCATCGGACGTCGCGCGCTGCAGACTCCAACCTGCCATAACGCGGCCGACGAGCACTGCCGAGAACGTATCGCCCGTGCCCGGGAAATAGACCGGAATAAGCTCAAAGGGAATCGTAAAGTACTCCCCCGCCACATGGTCGTAACCGATAACCGCGTTCGTGCCATTGACCACGGCGCTCGTAATAACCACCGACTTGGCACCCAGCTCGCGCACGGCGTCCACAAGGGCGCGGGCCTCTTCGGGCGTAATTTGCTCGGCAATAGGCCTATCGGCAAGCAGGCACGCCTCGGTATAGTTGGGCACCGCGTAGTCTGCGCACTCCAGCAGGTGCCGCATAAGGCTAATCGTGGACTCGGGCACGCCCGCATAGAGCTTGCCGTTGTCGCCCATGATGGGGTCGACGAACACCTTGGTGCCCTTTTGCGCACGGCGGTGGCAAAAGTCCGAGATGATGCGCGCCTCTTCCTCGGTCACGATAAAGCCGGTCGAGATGGCGTCGAACTCAAAGCCGAGTTCTTCCCAGACGGCAAGACTCTGACGCACGTACTCCGTGGTGTCGTGGATGTAGAACTTGGGATAGTTGAGCGTATCGGACACAAGTGCCGTCGGCAGATTGTGGATACGGTAACCCATGTGCGACAGCACCGGCAGCATGGCGGAAAGCGCGACCTTGCCGTAGCCGCACATATCGTTGATCAGCAACAGCTGAGTGTTCTTCATGAGTGTCCCCCTTGGATCGGGCGCGGCGCAACGGCGCCACAGTGCAACTAAGTGTAGCGCAGGGGACGTTGCGAGCGGAGTCGAGCGGCACGAAGGGCAAATTGTTGCGGAAAGGTTTCGGAAACGAGGGGCTAGCTTGCTTCATTGCGGCTCATTTGCCGCCACTTATTCAGTGCCATTTCAAAACTATGCCGGATTACGGGGCTGAACCTGAATGAGCCAACCACACCCCTTATTTTCAAATCATAGCGAACCTTCTACCTGCGGTTTTCTTTTTACCAATTTCGGCATGGTCGGCAATCCGTCATTCAGCCCCGTAATCCGGCATAGTTTTTAAGTTAGTCGTTGGGGACGTTCTTAAACGACTAGTCAAACAAGAACGTCCCCAACGACTATCCCAACAAGGGCAACGCCGATGTTTTGACGAAGTCAGCGAAAACCCGCCAGAGTGAGCAAGGTGCCTTGAAACGAGGCGGCATTGACCTTCTGGTCATGCCGCCGAAGTTGAAAGGCAGATTGCCGCTCTGGCGGGTTTGCAGCGTCGAGCCGTTACGCGGTTTGGTAAAACCGCGTAACCACTAGTTTGGTACCTTGACTTTGATTTCTCACGCTCCTAAATTGATTAGGCACAAAACAATTCCACTACCTAACTAAAGAAAGGAGCAGCACTAATTCATGTGCGATGAACCTCTTAGCCTTTGCTCGCACGAGCCCGGCGGCGACCCGTCACAGCCGGCGGATGTATCCGAAGCGGTTAGCTCGGAAGACAAGCTTGCCAAGCGCATCCTCAATAACCTGGGCTTTTGCGGCCATTACATGCATTTTCATGGCGGAGGCGTGTCCGGCAAGGCGCCCATCATCTGCCTACTGGCCAAGCAGCCCGGCGGCGAGATGTCGCAGCAGGAACTCGGCATGCACTTCGGCCTCAAGCCGGGGTCGCTTTCCGAGATCCTGTCCAAGCTCGAGCTCAACGGCCTCATTGAGCGCAGCCGTAACCCCAAGGATCGACGGCAACTCACCATTCGCCTAACCGAGATCGGCTGGGAGAAGGCCCGCATCGACCAAGCCTCGCGCATCCGCTTTAGGGAACAGGCCTTTAGCGCGCTCACCCACGACGAGCGTGAACAGCTCGCCGAGATGCTCGAGAAAATCCGCGTAACCTGGGAGGAACTGGATGATTAAAACCCTTATGGGCAGCATCCGCGATTACATGAAGGTCACGATCGCTACGCCGCTGCTGGTGCTTGGCGAGGTAATCTGCCAGATGATGATCCCGTTTATCACCGCCGACATGATCGACGCCATCAAGGACGGCACCGCCGTTACCGAGATGCTGCCCACCGCCGGCCTTCTCGTACTCATCGCACTGACGTCACTCGCCTTTGGCGCCGCCGCGGGCATCACCTGCAGCCATGCCAGCTGCGGCTTTGCCAAGAACCTGCGTCGCGACCTGTTCTACAAGATCCAGACGTTCAGCTTCGCCAACATCGACGAGTTCTCGACCTCCTCGCTCGTCACGCGCCTCACCACCGACATCAACAACGTGCAGCAGGCCTTTATGATGCTCATCCGCATCGCCGTGCGCTCGCCGCTGGTGCTGGTCTTTGCCTTTACCATGGCATACGCCATGGGCGGCAGCGTCGCCATGGTCTACCTGGTCATCATTCCGCTGCTGGGCTTTGGCCTGTTCTTTATCATCTATAAGGTGCGCCCGATCTTTACCCGCGTGTTCCGCAAGTACGACGCGCTCAACGAATCGGTCGAGGAAAACGTCACCGGCATGCGCGTGGTCAAGAGCTACGTGCGCGAAGACTTTGAGAAGGAGAAGTTCGCCACCGCCGCGCGCGACGTCCAGATGGACTTCACCCGCGCCGAGAAGTTGCTCGCCTTCAACAACCCCATGATGAACATCTGCGTCAACGGCGCGTTCGTCATCATCATCTACCTGGGCTCCAAGCTCATCATCACGAGCCAGGGCACCCTGTTCGATGTGGGCCAGCTCTCCTCCATCTTTACCTACGGCTTCCAGATTCTGATGAGCCTAATGCAGCTGTCGATGATCTTTGTCATGGTGACCATGGCAGATGAGTCGGCGCACCGCATTACCGAGGTGCTGGCCGCCGAGCCCACGATCGCTAACCCGACCGAGCCCGTGCACGAGGTTGCCGACGGCTCCATCGACTTCGATCACGTGAGCTTTAAGTATTCCGAGCATGCCCGCCGCCAGGCGCTCGACGATATCGACCTGCATATTAAGAGCGGCGAGACCATCGGCATTATCGGTGGCACCGGCTCGGCCAAGTCGACGCTCGTGAACCTGATCGCCCGTCTGTACGATGTCACGGAGGGCACCGTGCGCGTCGGCGGCGTGGACGTGCGCGACTACGACCTGGACGCGCTGCGCCACCAGGTAGCCATGGTCCTGCAGAAAAACGTGCTGTTTAGCGGCACCATCGCCGAGAACCTGCGCTGGGGCGACCCGAACGCCACCGACGAGGAAGTCCGCGAGGCCGCACATCTGGCCTGCGCCGACGAGTTTGTCGACGGCTTCCCCAAGGGCTACGACACCTGGATCGAGCAGGGCGGCTCCAACGTTTCCGGCGGCCAGAAGCAGCGCCTGTGCATCGCGCGTGCCCTGCTGCGTCGCCCCAAGATCTTGATCCTGGACGACTCCACGAGCGCCGTCGACACCAAGACCGACGCCAAGATCCGCGAGGGCCTGGCGAGCTACCTGCCCAACACGACCAAGCTCATCATCGCCCAGCGCATCAGCTCCGTTCAGGACGCCGACCGCATCATCGTCATGGAGGGCGGCCGCATCAAGGACATCGGCAACCACGATGAGCTGCTCAAGACGAGCGAGATCTACCGCGAGACCTTTACCTCGCAAAATAAGATGAGTGCCGAAGGCGAGGACGCAGGCGAGACCGCCGCAGCCGACACCGAGGCATCCGCACCGCAAGCTCAGACTCAGGAAGGAGGCGAGGCACATGAGTAAGGCCGCTACCGCCGAGCGCGCGCGCAACCGCAAGGGCGGCACCATGACGCGCCTGATCAAGATGCTCTTTGGCTTCTACCCGGTGCTTTTGCCCCTCGTCGTCGCCGGCGTTGTGCTCTGCGCCATCATCAACTCCATCGGCGCGACGTTTCTCCAGAGCGCGCTGCAGGTCATTAGCGAATCGTGGCAGTCGGGCGACTGGACGGCCGCGCAGCCCAAGATTCTGAAGCTCGTGACCACCCTCGGCTGCATCTACGCCGTGGGCGTCGCCTCCTCGCTCTTCTGGAACCGCGCCATGGCCGTCATCACGCAGGGCTCGCTCGAGAAGCTGCGCGAAAAGATGTTCAACCGCATGCAGGACCTGCCGATTCGCTACTTCGACACGCACCAGCGCGGCGACATCATGAGCCACTACACCAACGACATCGACACGCTGCGTCAGATGATCAGCCAATCGCTGCCCAACCTGCTCATGACGATCATCGTCATCGTCACCGTGTTCTTCATCATGCTGTATTACAGCGTGTGGATGTGTCTGGTCATTGTTGCCGGCGTCGCCTTTATGACCTTTATGACCAAGCTGCTCGGCTCCAACTCCGCGCGCTTCTTTATCGCGCAGCAGACCGAGCTCGGCGTGGTCGAGGGCCATATCGAGGAAGTCATGAACGGCCAGAAAGTCGTCAAGGCGTTCTGTCACGAGTCCGCTGCCGAGGCCGATTTTGACGAGCGCAACGAGAAGCTCTTCGAGGTCTCGCAGAAGGCCAACATGTACGCCAACATCCTCATGCCGATCCTCGGGAACCTGGGCGACTTGCTCTACGTGCTGGTCGCGCTGACCGGCGGCATCTTCCTGGAGCTGGGCGTGCCCAACCTGAGCCTCTCGGGCATGGCGCTCTCCATCGCCGTCGTGGTGCCGTTCCTCAACATGACCAAGCAGTTCTGCGGCCAGATCGGCCAGATCTCGCAGCAGATCAACGCCGTGGTCATGGGCCTTGCCGGCGCCGAGCGCATCTTTGAGCTGCTCGACGAGGAGCCCGAAGCCGACGAGGGCTACGTGACGCTCGTCAACGCACAGGTGAACCCCGAGACCTGGCAGCTCGAGGAAGCCGACCACCGCACCGGCATGTGGGCATGGAAGCACCCGCACCGCGCGACCGGCGAGATCGAGTACGTGCCGCTGCGCGGCGACCTGGTCATGGACAACGTCGACTTTGGCTATACGCCCGACCACGAGGTGCTGCACGGCGTGTCCGTATATGCCAAGCCGGGCCAGAAGGTCGCGTTTGTCGGTGCCACCGGTGCCGGTAAGACGACCATCACCAACCTCATCAACCGCTTCTACGACATTGCCGACGGCAAGATCCGCTACGACGGCATCAACGTCAACAAGATTCGCAAGTCCGACCTGCGTCGCTCGCTGGGCGTGGTGCTGCAGGACGTGAACCTGTTCACCGGCACTGTGATGGACAACATCCGCTACGGCAACCTGGACGCCACCGACGAGGAGTGCATCGCGGCGGCCAAGCTCGCGGGCGCCGACGACTTTATCACCCGCCTGCCCGACGGCTACGACACCATGCTCACCGGCAACGGCGCGCAGCTGTCGCAGGGCCAGCGCCAGCTGATTTCGATCGCACGCGCTGCCGTCGCCGATCCGCCGGCAATGATTCTGGACGAGGCCACGTCGAGCATCGACACCCGCACCGAGGCCATCGTGCAAGCGGGCATGGATAAGCTCATGGAGGGCCGCACGACGTTTGTCATCGCGCACCGCCTGTCCACCGTGCGCAACGCCGACGCAATCATCTGCCTGGATCACGGCCGCATCATCGAGCGTGGCAACCACGACGAGCTGATCGCCAAGCGCGGATATTACTACCAGCTCTATACCGGAGCGTTTGAGCTGGAGTAGCTCAAAACATCCCCTACGCTCCCAACGGAGCTCCCCGAGGGAGACGGGGTGTTTACTCCGTGCTCAAACATTCTCGCTTCGCTGCGAAACTGCGCGCGGAGCAAACACCCCCGTCTCCCTCGGGGAGCGCCTGCGCACACGGTCTTTTCTCGCAGCCTGAAAAGAAGCGGTGAGGCCCTGGCCGTTTGGCCGGGGCCTCGTTTTGTAAGGATAATTTGGGAGGTGGTGGAGGAACAGTCTTTTTGGGACGGGGCTAAATTAGCTGGTTCTCCATCCCAATATCGATGAATCAACAAATCGCAACTGAGCCCTAATCCAAAAACAGCTAATTTAGCCCCGTCCCAAAAAGACTGGTCAAGCTAACGGAACGCCGTAGCTAAAAAAGCCCCGTCCCAAAAAGACTGCTTTGGTAGAACGTCGGGTGGTATCCTTGGTAGCCCTGTGCTGCAAACGCACCTTAAACGCAAGGAGTCCCATGGATCTTATCGCCCAGCTCGCCCGCGAGCTCAACCTTAAGGCCGCCAACATCGAGTCAGCCGTCAAGCTCATCGACGAGGGCAACACCATCCCCTTTATTTCGCGCTACCGCAAGGAAGCCACGGGCGGCATGGACGACGTCGCCCTGCGCGCACTCGACGAGCGCCTGTCCTACCTGCGCAATCTTGAGCAGCGTAAAGAGGACGTCATCCTGCTCATCGACGCCCAGGGCAAACTCACGCCCAAACTCGAGCAGCAGATTCGCGAGGCCACGCAGCTCCAGCGTGTCGAGGACCTCTACAAGCCCTACCGCAAAAAGCGCATGACTCGCGCGCAGAAGGCCCGCGAGGCAGGCCTTGAGCCGCTCGCCAACATGATCATCATGCAGGCCTCGGCCAAGGGCAGTGCACTCGACGCCGCCGCGGCATACGTCAACGAGGAGGCCGGCTTCGACACGCCCGAAAAGGCGCTTGCCGGCGCGGCGGACATCGTGGCCGAGACGGTGGCCGAGGACCCCGAGAACGTCGCCGACCTGCGCGCCTTTACGCAGAACACCGCCGACATCGTCGTCGAGGCCACCGACCCCACCGAGAAGACTCCCTACGAGCCGTACTACAGCTATGACGAGCCGCTGCGCCGTATTCCCAACCACCGCGTGCTGGCTATCGACCGCGGTGAGCGCGAGGGCAAGCTCCGCGTGCGCGTGAACGTCGACGGCACTGCCGCCACGGCGCGCCTCGGCAGCCGTTGGCCCCGACGCCAGGGCGTGTTTGCGCCCGTCTTTGATGCCGCCATCGCCGACGGTTACAAGCGCCTCATGGCCCCCTCGCTGGAGCGCGAGGCCCGCGCCAAGCTCACCGTCCGCGCGCAGACCGAGGCCATCAACGTCTTTGCCAAGAACCTCGAGGGCCTGCTCTCGGCACGCCCTGTGCGCGGCGCCCGTGTGCTCGCACTCGATCCGGGCTACCGTACCGGCTGCAAGGTCGCCGTCATGGACGAGACCGGCAAGCTACTCGACCACGGCGTGGTCTACCCCAACAAGCCGCGCCACGACGTCGCCGGCACCAAGCGTGAGCTCGCCCGCCTCGTCAAGAAGGACGGCGTCAACACCATTGTCATCGGCAACGGTACCGCCAGCCGCGAGACCGAGGAAGTCGTCTCGGAGTTTATCGCCGAACAGGCGCCTGGACTGCGATACACCATCGTCAACGAGGCCGGCGCATCGGTGTACTCCGCCTCCGAGCTCGCCAGCCAGGAATATCCCGACCTGGACGTCACCGTGCGTGGCGCCATGAGCCTGGGCCGCCGCCTGCAAGACCCGCTGGCAGAGCTCGTCAAGATTCCACCCCAGTCCATCGGCGTTGGCCAGTACCAGCACGACCTTGACCAGGCCGAGCTTTCGCGCACCCTGGGACATGTGGTGGAGGACGTCGTCAACCGCGTGGGCGTCGACGTAAACACTGCAAGTGCGAGCCTGCTGGGATACGTATCGGGCATCACGCCGAGCGTAGCCAAAAACATCGTGGCCTACCGCGAGGAGAACGGCGCCTTTACCGATCGCCGGCAGCTTAAGAAGGTCCCCAAGCTGGGACCCAAGGCATATCTCAACGCCGCGGGCTTCCTGCGCATTAGCGGCGGTAAGAACCCGCTCGATGCGACGAGCGTCCACCCCGAAAGTTACGAGGTGGCCACGGCCGTCCTGGAGCGTGCAGGTGTGGCGGCAAGCGAGCTCAGCCGCGGCGGCGTGCCCGATATCGAGCGACGCATCGGCAGCATTTCGGCGCTGGCAAGCGACCTGGACTGCGGCACCCTCACGCTCATCGACATCGTCAACGAGCTCAAGAAGCCTGGCCGGGACCCGCGCGACGACGCGCCCGAGGTGATCTTTAGCCGCTCAGCACTTTCCATCGACGACCTGGAACCCGGCATGGAGCTCAAGGGCACGGTGCGCAACGTTGTGGACTTTGGCGCCTTCGTCGACGTGGGTGTGCACCAGGACGGCCTCGTGCATATCTCCAAGCTGGCCAACCGCTTTGTCAAGCACCCCAGCGACGTGGTGCGCGTCGGCGACACGGTCAAGGTGTGGGTCGAAAAGGTCGATCGCGACCGCAAGAAAATCTCCCTCACCATGGTGCAGGGCAAATAGCCGCCAAAGCGGACGTCCCCCTCTTCGCGGCGTGCAAAATTGCGAGTATTCAGCATCTCCCGATAGCCCCGCGGCGCTTCAGAGGGCCATAAAAGCAAAAACGGCCCCCGTTTTGGCGTTTTAGGGCCAAAACGGGGGCCGTTCCGCGCTTCAACCAGCTGGTAAAAGTCTTTACCATGCTGAAAACTCGCGATTTTGCACGTCGCTGCAGGGGGTACCCTTGCTTAGGGCAGAATATGGAAACCCAAAGCGGCGATATCCTTGGCAAAACCGCGTACGGTATCGAGCGAGACCTCGTACGGGTCACGGCCGATGTTCTTGCGCTTGGCTAGGATGCTGTTGGGCACCGTGATAATCTGGCAACCGCAGGCCTCGGCCTGGTAAATGTTGATAAGCTCGCGCGTGGACGCCCACAGGACCTCACAGTTGGGCTTGGCAGCGGCCTTCTTGACTGACTCCGTCATAAACGGAATGGGATCGACGCCGGTATCGGCAATACGGCCGGCAAAAAGCGAGATGATGGACGGCGTCTCGGCGTCAACGGCCTCGACCATCTCATCGACCTGCTTAGGCGTAAAGATGATGGTAACGTTGACCTTGATGCCGTCGGCCGAAAGCTTGCGGACCAGCTCGGCGGTGGACTCGCCCTTGGTGGTCACGCACGGAATCTTGACGTAGACGTTCTCGGCCCAGGTAGCAATCTCGCGCGCCTCGACCTCCATGGTCTCGACGTCGTCGGCAAAGACCTCAAACGAGACGGACACATCGGTGATGTGGGCCAGAACCTCCTTGGCAAACGCGCGGTAATCCGTCACGCCACCCTTCTTCATAAGGGACGGGTTGGTCGTGAAACCCTGAACGTTGCCGTTCTCGTACATGTCGAGCATGCCCTCGAGGTTTGCACCGTCAGCGAACACCTTGATTGCCATCTGCCTGATTCCTTTCGTTTGCATACGGCCGATAAACTGCTAAACACTTTACCTACGTTTATCAAGGCGTAAGCTGCGGTTTTTTATCTTCTCGGCGAACGGTTTTGCAGATTTACCATTTTTATATCGACATTCCAGCGGCAAAACGTTTTTGCCAATCATCGCGGTTGATTCCATTGGCGACTCAGAGACAGCGCTTCACCGGCGCGTTTTCACAACCGCTCCAAAACAAAAAGCGGCGACGCCTCATTTGAGACGTCACCGCTTCCGTGTAGGAGCCGGTTATCGGAGCTCCGCCCGATTAGGGCCTAACGTATGCCTAGATTACTCTTCCTCAACGTGATTGATCACAGCACCCTTGGTGTGGATGAAGTTGGGGACGAAGGCGACGACCAAAAGGACAGCGAGAATCGCGTAGACACCGGTGGTACCGAAGGCCTCGGCAGCGCGGCCGAGCGTAATACCAATGACGGAGAAGTCGAAGTCGCCAAACGTAGTGTTCTTGAAGCCAAAGACGTCAAGAACGGGCAGGAGCAGGGCCGGGGCAAAGGTGATGAGCAGGCCGTTGACGAAAGCGCCAAGAGCTGCACCCTTGCGACCGCCCGTGGCATTGCCGTAGATACCGGCGGTAGCACCGCAGAAGAAGTGGGGAACCATGCCCGGGATGATGAAGATGCCCAGGGTAGCGCCCACGATGAACATACCGACAACGCCACCGATAAAGGAAGCGACAAAGCCGAGGATGACGGCGGTGGGAGCATAAGGGAAGAAGACGGCGCAGTCGACGGCGGGGATGGCACCGGGGATCAGCTTGTTGGAGATGCCCTGGAAAGCCGGGACCAGGTCGGCGAGAATCATACGGACGCCGTTGTAGACGATAGTGACACCGACGGCGAAGGACAGGGCACAAGTCAGGGCATAGACGATCACATTGTCGCCGCCAGCGGTCTTGGTAACGACCGCAGGGTCTGCGATGTAAGCGGCAAAAGCGGTAACCAGGTAGAAGAAGGCCATGGTAAGAGCCGTGGAGATGGTGGTGTCGCGCAGGAAGGCAAACTTCTCGGGAACCTCGATCTTCTCGGTGCTGTTCTCCTCGGCGTCCTTAGCAAAAAGCGTACCGACTGCAGCGGAGATGTAATAGGCGAGTGAACCGAAGTGGCCCATGGCGATTTCATCGCCATCGGTAACCTTCTCGGTGAAACGCTGACCAACGGCGGGAAGCATAGCACTCACGAGGCCCAGGAACATGCCGCCCACGATGACAAGCTGGACATCCTGGAAGCCAGATGCCTGCAGAACGGCAGACAGCAGGCAAGCCATAAACATGCTGTGATGGCCCGTCAGGAAGATGTACTTAAACTTGGTAAAGCGGGCAATGATAATGTTTACGACGTAGCCGAGAATCAGGATCATCATGGTCTGAACGCCAAGGACGCTCTGAGCCATCGAAACGACGACCTCGTTGTTAGGCACGACGCCGGTGATGTGGAAACCGGTCTCGATGAAGGTCCCCAGCGGAGCAAGGTTCTCCTGAACAACAGCGGCGCCAGCAGACAGCATGATGTAACCAAGAATGGGCTTCAGGGTTCCCGTCATCACCTTGTGGGCAGGGCGCTTGAGCGCAACAAGGCCCACAAAGGCAAACAGACCCATGATCCACGCTGGCTTGGTCAGAATCGATTGGATAAACTCAAGTATGGGAAGGATGGCTTGCATCTGCGCTTCCTTTCTCTCTAACGTGGGCGCGGTTCCCTCTTCCACAGGGAACCGCCCTTTTTTATGCCGCTTTAGGCGTTAGCAGCGGCCGCCTTGATTGCCTCAAGGGCGTCTTCGCGGATCTTCTTCTTGTTCACATAGCTGCGAACGATCACAACGTTGCCGTGGAGCTCGGGGGCGAGCTCCTTAACGGTGATGAACAGATCCGGATTTGCGGAAGAAGCACCGTTCAGGTCCATAGACTCAACGTCGGCCTTGATGCCCTCCTCCTCGCAAAGCTCCTCGACTTTGCCAGCGAGCATCAGGCTAGACCCGATGCCGTTTCCGCATACGGTGATGATATGCATGGCAACCTTCCTCTCCTACACGTGACGGTTTTCCGTCTATCCAAAAGCGGCGACGCATCGCCGTGCCATTAAGGCCTAAAAGAATGAACGCATGGTCTCCAAAACCTGCTCGGGCGTATCGCATGCGCTGAGCTTGGCAACGCAGTCCTCGTCCTCGAACATCTGCGAAAGCTCCGCCAAGCAGCCAAGATGAGCCTTGGGGTCGGGTGCGCAAATACCCACGAGCACGTGAACCGGATCGAAATCCTCATGTCCAAATGCAACGGCAGGGTCAAGCGTGACAATGCAGATGCCGGCCTCGCTCACATTGCCATCGGCCTGAGCGTGAGGCATGGCAATGCCCTCTTCCAAGACCATATAGGGACCGAATTTGTGAACCGACGAAATCATGGCGTCAACATAGCTCTGGTCGCATTTGCCGGCGTCAACGAGCAGCTTACCGCATGCCTTGATCGCTTCCTCCCAATCGGAGGCCTCGACGTGGCAGGCAACAAGCTCGGGCTTAAGAAGATCGGTCAGCATGCTCGCCCCCTACTCCTCGGGCAGGATATGGAAACCAAGTGCCTGAATGTCGCGGGCGAAGCCCTTGACCGTATCAAGCGAGTACTCGAGTAAATCTTTTCCGAAATTCTTGCGCTTGGCAAGAAGGGCATTGGGAACCGTAATGATCTGGCAGCCAACGGACTCCGCCTGGAAGATATTGAGGACCTCGCGCGTAGACGCCCAAAGAACCTCGGCAGCAGGCTTGACGGCGGCCTTCTTTACGGACTCCGCCATGAGGGGCAGCGGATCGACGCCGGTATCGGCAATGCGACCGGCAAAGATGGACAGAATAGAGGGGGTCTCGGCAGAGACGGCATCGACAAACTCGTCGACCTGCTCAGGCGTGAAGATAGTGGTGACATTCACCTTGATACCGTCGGCAGAAAGGCGCTTGACCAGCGCGGCGGTGGACTCGCCCTTGGTGTTGAGTGCCGGGATCTTAACGTAGACGTTGTCTGCCCAGGTTGCAATCTCGCGGGCCTCGGCTTCCATACCCGCCTCGTCGTCGGCAAATACCTCAAAAGAGACCGACACATCGGTGATGTGCTCAAGAACCGTCTTGGCAAAAGCGCGGTAGTCAGTCACGCCACCGGCCTTCATAAGGGAAGGATTGGTCGTGAAACCCTGAACGTTACCATTGTCATGCATGTCAAGCATGCCTTCGAGGTTAGCGCCGTCGGCAAACACCTTGATCGCCATGTTCGGTCCTTTCTCATCTAGCACTATTGCTATCGAAAGCCTTCTTCTTTGTTTCAAAAGCTTTTCGGTTTTCTTTTATAAACCATTTCAAAAGCTATCGAAAGCTCAATTGTCATCTTTCCGTAAACGGTCGAATATCGGGTGTGAACGTACTTCTTTTGGGCGGCACCTTCAGAACAAGACCCTCTACACGCTATTTAAGTGCAAACTATCTGCTACGCATGCATTTGGGACATGCCATTCCGTTCATTTGATTCATTCGATTTTGCCTTGTCCTTTTCATATCGATACGTTATATTTCGATTACGAAAGGCGTATCTTTTGCCTTTCGTTCAAAAGGAGCGGCATATGGCATCTACTTCAGACCTTTCACCGGCCGAGCGTCAGCGATTTATTATGAACTGGCTGGCCGAAAAGCCAAATATCTCGGTATCCGACATCGTTCGCCGTTTTTCGGTTTCGGAAGTCACCGCACGACACGACCTCGTCTCGCTGGAATCCGAAGGCAAGCTGCGTCGCGTACGCGGCGGAGCGGTATCGCTTTCTCGCTCCAACGCAATCTCGTATCCCGAGGAGCGTATCAATGTCCAAGTCGAGGCCAAAGAGGCCATCGCCGCAACCGCGGCAACTCTTGTTGATGATGGCGATGTTCTGGTAATTGATATCGGCACCACAGGCTTTTACTTCGCTAAGGCCCTCATGGACAAGCGTGAGATCACCATTATCACCGGCGATCTTGCAATCGCGAACTATGCCAGCTTTAATCTCCCCAATGCTTCGGTAGTGCTGCTGGGCGGCTCCGTGCGCAAGGGCCACCTCTATCTCGCGGGCGCACTAACGCTCGACTGCATGAGCAAACTCCATGCCGACAAGGCGTTTGTCAGTGCCGACGGATTCCACCCCGACCACGGTTTTACCGTCGAGCACGACTTCTCAGCCATGATCAAGCATATGTACCTGACCAACTCAAACCAGAGTTACATGATGGTTGACCAGGGAAAGTTCAACAAGACCAGTTTTTATCAGTCCGCGCAGATCGATGACCTCGATGGCATCATCGTTGATGGAGACGACGAGGACATCATGACGGCGGCGATCGAGAGCAGTCGCAGCCATCCCAAGCTCTATATTGCAAAATAGCTCAAATGGCCGGGTCGCCCCCCCTGCGGGCGACCCGGCCATTTATTCAATCAACCCAAAATGCTGCATCGCTGTGACGGTGCCGTCGTGTGCGACATCGTCGGTCACGTAGTCGGCGACCGCCTTGACCTCGGGCATGGCGTTGCCCATGGCGACAGCCGTCTCGACCGAAGCGAGCATGCCCAGGTCGTTGCCCGAATCGCCAAAGCCAAAGGTGCGCGCAT
The DNA here is from genome assembly GCF_052067375.1 of Collinsella sp. HCP3S3_E11. Classification (NCBI taxonomy): domain Bacteria; kingdom Bacillati; phylum Actinomycetota; class Coriobacteriia; order Coriobacteriales; family Coriobacteriaceae; genus Collinsella; species Collinsella sp. HCP3S3_E11. Next base: position 17,699 of record NZ_JBQHQI010000018.1, read on the forward strand.
TTCCTTCGCGGCCCAGATACGCCAGCGCTCGCGCCACGCCCACGCCCTTGTCAATGCCCTTGGGGCTCAGCTCGCGATTCTGACCACCGGTGTTGCACAGCTCAAACTCGCAATCGATAAAGCCGTCATCATTGGCTACGCGAGCCAAACTGGGCACACTGAGGCATACCTTGCCCACGCGCAGACTGCCGTCGACGCGCATTTCCTCGGTGCTGTGCACCACAGAAGTGCCAATCAGAGACGACTGCTCAACGCCCACAGGCTCCAGGGCAAAAGTAGCCACGTTGGTCTCGAAAAAGGCCTCAATCCCTGCCGCGGCCATACGGCGCGCAAGCTCCTCGATAACGTCCTCGTCAAAGCAGTCCTCGTGTACCACGCGTCCCTCGACCTCGAGCGTGGCGCCTGCCATGGCCACGACGCCCGCGGGGTCGAGCGCACGCAGGCTATCGGCGATAAGCCACAGGGGGCGACCCGTGCAGATAAATGCCTTGTGCCCTGCATCGCGCAGTGCACGGAACGCCTCAACCACCGTCTGCGAGGGGCGAACCGCCGAAAAGTCCTTATCGGTCATATCGTCGGGATCGAACGACGTCAGCGTGCCGTCCACGTCAAAAAAGAGCACGGCGGAATCGGGGCACGCATCAATCATATGGGTTCCTTTCGGGGATGAGGGCAAACGAAGCATCCATCATATAATGGAGCGACGCAACCAGAGAGGTCACCCATGGAATTTTACGCAAGCTGCCCCGAGGGCTTTGAGTCCGCACTCGCCGATGAGCTTAAACGCCTCGGGCTTTCGCATGTCCGCCGGCTGAAGGGCCGCGCTACGTTTGAGGGCGAGCTCGAAGAAGGCTACCGCGCCTGTCTGTGGTCGCGCCTGGCGAGCCGCGTGTTCGTGGTTCTTGGGCGCTTTGAGGCGCAGGATGCCGATGAACTGTACGATAGCGTTTACGACATCGCCTGGGAGAACATCATCCGTCCCGGCGCCACCATCGCCATCACCGCCCGCGGCGTGACCGAGCAGCTGCGCAACACACGCTTCTCTGCCTTGCGCGCCAAGGACGCATTGTGCGACCGCCTGGCCGAAACCACGGGCCGTCGCGCCGATGTCGATGCCGCCGATCCCGATGTTCACCTGCTGCTTTCGCTGCGTCAGCGCCGCGCGAGCATAAGCCTGGACCTTTCGGGCGACCCGCTGTTCAAACGCCTGCCGCCCGCAGCGACCCGCGCCGGCGAGGGCGCGCACGTGCTGCGCCCCGACTACGCCGCCCTGGTGCTGGCGCAGGTCGGCTGGACCGCACTGTGCGAGCGCGAGTTGACGGCCGACGATTACGAGAACGAAGCCCTGCCCACGCTGATCGACGCCTCGTGCGCCGGCGGCGGTCTGCTGCTGGAAGCCGTGAACATTCTGACCGACCGCGCCCCGGGCGCTGCACGCGAGCGCTGGGGCTTTGAGGGCTGGCAGCCGCACGACGCCGCCCTGTGGGAGCAGCTGCTTGCCGAGGCACGCGAGCGCGAGGCGGCGGCGCGCGAGCGCCAGGCGCGCATCGTCGCCGTGGACATTGACCCCGCTGCCCGCAAGACTGCCGAGCGCATGGTCAAGTGCGCCGGCTACAAGCGTTTTGTCGACTTTTGCGCTGCCAAGCCAGCCACCGTGCTGGACCATGCAGGCGCTGTCGCCGGTGCCGCCGTGGTCGCAGACACCACCGAGACCCCGCTTTCGCTCATGCACGACGCCATGACGCTGGTCGGCGAGCTGCGCCGCGCGCCCGAGCTTGCCGCGGCGCCGGTCGCCGCGCTCACCCGCGATGAATTGCTGGCCCGCTCGCTCCACGCCGAGCCCGAGCGCTCGATCGCCGTCATGCCCAACAACGAGGAGGCGACCGTCGAAGTCTGGCCGTCGCTCGACCACGCCGCCGCAGCGTTTGAGGCTGCGACCAGCGCAGATGCCGAGGCCGAGGTTGCGGATACCAACGAAGTCAACGACAAAGCCGCCAGCACCCCCATGCCCGAACCTGCCGCCACACTCGACCTGGGCGACGGCAAGCCGCTGCCCGTGCTCATCCCCGAGTCCGAGCAGTTCGCCAACCGCTTGCGCAAGAACGCCCGTCTGCGTCGCAAGTGGGCAAAGCGCGAGGGCGTGAGCTGCTACCGCGTCTACGATGCCGACCTGCCCGATTACTCCGCCGCCATCGACCTGTACGAGGGCTGCCCGCAGACGCCGGGCCGCTGGCTCGTCATCGCCGAATACGCCGCGCCCAAGACCATCGATCCCGCGCTTGCCCAGGCCCGCATGCTCGACATTCTGGCCATCGCGCCGCGCATCCTAGATGTTCCCGCCGAGCACGTGCACGCCAAGGCCCGCATGCGTTCGCGCGGCGGCTCGCAGTACGGCAAGCAGGGCGCCGGCAAGGGCGGCTCGGGCGAGCGCGCCAATATCGCACGCCGTCGTCTGCCGCTCATCGAGGAGGGCGGCCTTACCTTTGCCGTCAACTTTGACGACTACCTGGACGTCGGCATCTTCTTGGATCACCGCGTCACCCGCAACCTGGTGCGCGAGCACGCCAAGCAGGCGCGGCGCTTTCTCAACCTGTTCGCCTATACCGGCACCGCTACCTGCTATGCGGCAGACGGCGGCGTCGAGGAAACTGTGACGGTCGACCTCTCCAACACCTACCTGGACTGGGCCGAGCGCAATATGCGCCAGAACGGCTTTGTTGGTCCGCAGCATCATTTTGTGCGCGACGACGTGCTTGCCTGGATTCGCGTCCAGCGCCAGACGCGCAACCGCTGGGACCTGATTTTTGTCGATCCGCCCACGTTTTCGAACTCATCAAAGATGGGCCGCCGCACCTGGGACGTCCAGCGCGACCATGTTGAGCTTTTGGCCGGCGTATCGCGCCTGCTCGCACAGGGCGGCCACGCCATCTTTAGCTGCAACCTGCGCGGCTTCCGCCCCGAGACGCGCAAGCTCGCGCGCGCGGGCGTCGTGCTAGAGGACATTACGGCGCAGACCATCCCCGAGGACTTTGCGCGCAACCAGAAGGTGCACCATTGCTATATCGTGCGCCGCCTGCCCATCGAGGACGCCATGGCCGAAATCGGCTTTAGCCCCGAGGAGATTGCAGAGCGAACCGAAGAGCTGCGCAACCCCGAGGCCCGCAAGCCCCGCGCAACGGCGCCCGCGCACGCGCAGGCCGGAGACCGAGGGTCGCGCGGCGACGGCAAGCCTGCCTGCGCCGGCAAGCCCAAAAAGAAGAAGTTCTACGCCAGCAAGCCCAAGGGCAGATAAACCAAGTTGCGGTGGAATACGGACTGTTTTGCCTGGAAATTAGGCAAATTTAGACCGTATTTCACCGCAACTCATATTGGGATGGTGGTTGGCGATCTAGCCCTGGGTGACCAGGCGATAGCCGATACCCACGTGCGTCTGGATATAGCGCGGATGCGCCGGATCGGACTCGATCTTCTTGCGCAACGTGCCCATAAAGACACGCAGGCTCGCCAGGTCGCTCTTAGTTGCCGTGCCCCAAATCTCGTGCAGGATAAACTGGTGCGTCAGCACCTTGTCGGCGTTGTGCGCCAGCAGGCACAAGAGCTTGTACTCGATCGGCGTCAGATGCAGCTCCTCGCCATCCATCGTGGCGATGCCGGCATCAAAATCGATATGCAGCTCACCGGTATCGAACGAGCCCTCGGAGGCAACGCCGCCCGTTTGCGCATACGAAAGGCGCCTGAGCGTCGTGCGAATGCGCGCGAGCAGCTCCTCGACCGAAAACGGCTTGGTCAGGTAGTCGTCGGCACCGGCATCGAGTGCGCGAATCTTGTCCGCATCCTCGCTGCGCGCCGAGACCACAATGATCGGCATGCCCGACCATGCGCGCACCGACTCCACCACCTTGACGCCGTCCATATCGGGCAGGCCCAGATCGAGCAGCACAATGCTCGGTGCCTGCGATGAGGCGGCGGCGATGGCGGCATGGGCGGTCTCCACGGCCATATGGCGCAAGCCGTGCGCCTCGAGCGCGGCAACGATAAGGTTGCGGACGGCGGGGTCGTCCTCAACGACCAAGATGAGCGGTTTCATGGCAGAGTTCGACACAGCGTTACTCCTTATCAAACGAAACGTCGGCGGCGGGAAGCCCAATCGTAAAGACCGAGCCGTGCGGGTCCGCCGCGGCAACCTCTATGCTACCGCCATGCGCCAACATAATGGATCGACAGAGCGAAAGTCCCAAGCCCACGCTGCGATGGCTATCAGCCAAGCCATGGTTGACAGTGTAGAACGATTCAAAGATCCGGCCCTGCTCCTCGGGCGCAATACCGGGACCGTCATCGGCGACGGAACATGCCACCTGTCCATCGTTCGCCATAATCGAGATCACGATATGCGAGCCCGACGGCGTATAGGCAATAGCGTTGTTCACCAGGTTCACCACCAGCTGCACCATCAGGCGCGCATCGACGTTGACGAGCGCCGGCTCGTCGCACGGCACCACCTTAAGATCGTGCTCGCGTACGGCCGGGTTCACGTGGCGCAGCGCCTCCTCGACGATATCGTCCATGAGCTCGAGCGTGGTCGACAGATGCATGCCGCCGCCCTCGAGCTTTGTGATGGCGAGCAAATTCTCGACGGTGGCGTTGAGCCATTGCGCATCCGAACGAATGGAAAGGAGCATGCCGCGGCGCGTCTGGCTATCGAGCACAGCCGTGCCGGTCGAACCCTGGTCGAGTAGCACGTCGGCATTGCCCGAAATGCTGGTAAGCGGCGTGCGCAGATCGTGCGAGATGGAGCGCAGCAGATTGGCGCGAAGCTGTTCGTTTTTGGCGAGCACCGCCGCCTCCTCGCGGGCCTCCATGGCGCGGGCGCGATCGAGTGCCAGCTCGCCTTCGCTCACGATGGCGTCGGCAAGTGTCCGTTCCTCGTGCGTCAGCACGTCGGGCTCGGCAACGATAGCCAGCACGCCTACCACCGAGGTGGGGTCGCCCGAGCGCACGAAGCCGTCGCCCGTGCAAACCGTCAGGTAGATGCCATAAAACGCCGAGCTGCCATAGGTGGCATCGAGCGGCGTTCCCACATAGGCGGACGCCGAGAGCCGCGGCGGCATCTGGGGCGTCAGCTGGTGCACCGGCGCGGCGTCACCCACGGCCGTGTACGTCGCACGCGGCAGCAAGTCATCATCGTCGGCGTCGGCGCTGTACCACACGACCGGACAGCCCGAAAGACGCGCCAGCTGCGTTGCCATGGCATGCACAATCTGCTGCTGATCGGAACACCGCTGCAGCATGCGGTTGGTCTCGAGCACCATATGCGTGCGACGGTCGCTGGCGGCAGCCTGTGCCAAGGCGCGGCGCAGGGCCAACGCAATCGAGCTCGACACAAGCGAGACCACAAACATGATGAAGAACATGCCGGGATAGACGCGGTCGATAAACGATAGCGAGCAGCGCGGGTCGACAAACAAGAAGTTGTAGAGCGCTACGGCGGCAGCCGAGCTCAGCAAGCAATACAGACGGCTCCAGGTAAAGAATGCGCACAGCTGCACGGCGAACACATAGACGATCATGATGCTCGGCGCGAGACCAGGATGGTCGAGCAGCGCACCCACAATCGTCGCCGCGACCAGCAGCCCCGCCGATACGCAGGCGTCATACAGAGGGCTGCGACGTGTCAGCGTTGTGCGCCGCCACCAAAAGCTATCGGCAATATCGCCGTCCGCACGGACGTCCATCGGCACCCCGCCCCTCTCTTAAAAACAAAAACCACCACAGAGGGACAGCACCTTTGTGGCGGTTTCCCTTGTGGTGGTTCCAAGTGTATAGCCTTTGCAGCCTGCGGTCGTTAGACAAACAGCACGTGCGCGAGCAGGGCGCACACTCCTGTCCATCGAAGGCCAACTCCATGCAACCTGTCGGCGACTACGGGCGCTCGTTGGGGGCCAAGCGCTGCATCTTGTTCACAGCCTTGAACTTGGTGAACAGCGGCACATACTCAAAGCTCACGTTAGAGTTCTCCAGGCCATACCAGCGCGCCGGCGTACCGGCAAAGCGACGGATGATGTACTTGAGCGTGATGGCCGTGCGCTCGCTCGGCTCCACGTCACTCTCGGGCGCCAGGAGCTTGCGGATCATGACGAACTTAAACGTGCCGATGTTGCCCGGATCCTTGTAGACCGAGTAGTCATGCATCTGCGGCGGCAGCTCGCCAGTGGCGGCCAGATCCTGAACAACCTGGCGCAGGTAGGCGTTCACGCGCTGGTTAACCTTGTAGCCCAGGTACAGATGCACGCGGAAAACATAGTCGGTGCCAAACGTCTCGACCGAATAGGCAAAGGTATGCGGTTCGTCCATGGTCTCGACGTTCACGAACCACCAGGCGCGGGCGCGCTTGGGATGCTTGTCCAGAATCGAGTAGACGATATCGCGGTCGATGTAGTCGGTATTGGTGTCCTTGGTCAGGTACACGATGTTGTCGCTCATAAGCTCATAGCGATCGTCGTCGCGCAGGCGCTTGAGCTGCGGCAGATAGCTGCGCAGCGGCAGCAGCGTAAACTGACGCCGCTCGACCGCCGTGCCGTTGTACCAGCACAGCATAACGCCCATGATGAGCATGGCCATAAGAATAGTGAAATAGCCACCGTGGAAAAATTTGGTGAGCGAACTCACAAAGAAGAAGCCCTCGAGCATAAGGAAGAACACAACGAAGATATACGGGACGACCTTAAGGCCGCGATCAACATGCAAGTAGAAGAAGAGCAGCAGCGTCGTGCACATCATGGTCAGGGTGATCGCCAAGCCGTAGGCGGCCTCCATGTGCGCCGAGCTCTGGAACAGCAGCACCACGATGACGCAGCCCACAAGCATGACGTTGTTGACCATGGGAATATAGAGCTGGCCCTTGGTCTCGGCAGGGTAGAAGACCTGCATGTGCGGCATGAGGTCCAGGCGGCTGGCCTCGGACACCAACGAGAAAGCGCCGGTGATGAGCGCCTGCGAGGCAATGATGGCCGCGACGGTGGAAAGGCCGACGGCAAAGGGCCGCAGGCCCGGGGTGAGCATCTGGTAGAAGGGGTTGAGGTCGGCGATACCCATGAGCTCCGGGTTGCCGGCGTTGTTGATAAGCCACGCGCCCTGGCCCATGTAGGACAGCAGCAAGCAGCACTTAACGAACGGCCAGGTTGCGTAGATGTTGCCACGGCCCACGTGGCCCATGTCGGAGTAGAGCGCCTCGGCACCGGTGGTGGCGAGGAAGCAGCTGCCCAGAATCATGATGCCCGCATGGTTGTTGGGGCTCAACAAAAAGGCGATGCCGCGCACCGGGTTGAGGCACAGCAGCACGGCGGGGTGCTGGAAGACAAAGAACAGACCCGTGCCGCCCAGGAACAGGAACCACAGCGTCATGATGGGGCCAAAGGCGTGGCCGATCTTGGCCGTGCCGATGCGCTGCACCAAGAAGAGCGCAATGATGATGGCAAGCGTGATGGCCACGACGCGGGCCTGATCGTCGCCCAGCACGGCATGGACTGCCGGAATGGTGCGCAGGCCTTCGATAGCCGTAGTCACGGTAACGGCAGGCGTGAGGATGCCATCGGCGAGCAGTGCCGCGCCGCCCAGCATGGCGGGGATGATGAGCCATTTGCCGCAGCGCTTAACCAAGCTGTACAGAGCAAAGATACCGCCCTCGCCATGGTTGTCGGCGCGCAGCGAGATGAGCACGTACTTGACGGTCGTCAGCAGCGTGACCGTCCACACGACGAGCGAGAGCGCGCCGAGCACGAACTCCTCCGTGACGCTTCCGATGCCGCCGTTGCCGGCAACGAGCGCCTTGGTTACATACATGGGGCTGGTGCCGATATCGCCATACACCACGCCCAGCGTGACGAGCATCGCCGAGATGCTCACAGGAATCGCAGCGTGCGAGGCTGCCTCCTTGGCCTTTTGTTCCATAAGCCGGTTTCCTCCCAACTTTAACGTTCGAGGGGATTATAGATAATCGTCCCATGTTTTAATGCACTGTTTTCCCAGCTAGATAAACATTTATACGGCCTTTAGGCCACCGCGGCGATATGGAATGTGACAAAGGGACTGTCCCTTTGTCACATTCGTCATTTTCCGAGCCAGTTTTTGAACCACCACTCCATGGATCGGCTCATCTCGGCCATAAAGGGGCTCGTGTGCTTGCGGGTGTAGATATCCACGACGCGCTCCCCCACCTCGCGGGCATGCGGACGGAACATCGCGTCCATCTCGGCCACCTGCGCATCCATGGTCGCGGCATCGGCGCGGCGATAGCGCTCCTCGTGCACCAGGTTCACCACGGGATGCGCAATCGCCGGGCGCTCCTTGCGGGGCGTGCCGATGATGAGCATCGACAGCGGCATGGTATAGGGCGGCAAGTCCAGCAGCGCAGCAACTTCCTCGGCGTTCTCGACGACATCGCCGATATAGCAGCTCCCCAGCCCCAGGGCCTCGGCGGCGATCACGGCGTTTTGGGCAGCGATCACGGCATCCTGTGCCGCGATGGCAAAGTCGCCTAAACCCGGCGCGCGGCGGGGCGCCTTGCCCGTGCGCTCGACAAACTCGGGCTCAAAGCAACCCACGTGCTCAAACAGATCGATCCACTTGGCATAGTCGACCACAAATATAAGTGCCCAGGGCGCCTTGGCGATCATGGGCTGGTGGTCGCACAGGTCGGCCAGGCGATCGAGCGTTGTCTGCTCGCGGATACTCACGATGGAATACATCATCATGGCGCCTGCCGACGGCGCGCGGCTCGCCGCATGCAGAATCGCCGCCCGCTGCTCGTCGGTCACCGCTACGGGACGGTCGTTGTCATCGCGCGCAAAAGCGCGCGTGGACGAACGGTGCTCCAAAATGTCCAGCACCGCGTTGCCCGTGGTCTCGACCGGATAGCCGCCCGCGCCCATGCCAGCGCCCACGTCGCCCGCACTCGTCATACAAACCTGCTCGTTCATCGCCTTAACCTCGCCATTTCTTTAAGAAGCCTTTACGTTTCCGTGTAATTCCCGTCCATTATCGCGCAGGTCGCCACTACATTGCGCCACACCGCCACACATGCGCGCTAATATGGCTGGTTGTTGTGCGCAGCCACCAATCGCAGCGCATATCTTGGTAACAATCGGGTAAACCCCCGCTTTCGTAGTTTTAAGTTTGTGAGGAGTCTCAGCATGTTCGCAGCCGCCATCTCGCTCGTCGGTCTTGCGGCGACCGTCTTCCTTGTCTTGCGCGAGGCCAAGGCCATTCGCGCGCAGTCGGGCACCGTTGCCAAGGGCGCTCTTGCCTGGAGCGTCGCCTTCGGTCTGTTCCAGGTCTTTTTGACCATTTGGGGCGCCATGGGCCTCGTCGCCCAAAACGAGCCGCTCGCCTTTGTAATGCTCGTTCTGACCAATGCCATCCTCACCGGCTGCGCCTGGGCCAGCATCGCACGCGACCGCATCGCCCCGCGCGTCTTTGCGTTCGCCGCGCCCGACGCCCCCGCCCCCACCGGCAAGCTCGCCCGTCCGCGCGGCGCCTTTGTGGGCAAACCGCTCGTCGCCGCCGTGCTGTGCCTGCTGCTCGCCGGCGTCTTTGCGCTGCTGGGCATGGAGGTCTCGTCCAACCACGACTTTACCTGGGTCTACCCCCTGTGCATACTGCTCGAGTGGGCCATCATCACCACGCTCATGGTCGGCCTGTTCTTCCTGTTCCAGCGCCGCGGCGCAGCTCCCGCCGTCCTGGCCTTCGCCCTCTTTATCCTGGGCATTGCCGAGTTCTTCGTCATCACGTTTAAATCCATGCCCATCCAGCCGGGCGACCTTTCGGCCATCTCCACCGCCGCCGCGGTCGCCGGCAACGGCTACACCTACTCGATCTCGCTGTTCTGCGTGTTGTCCATGGGCTTTACCGCCATCGCCATGCTGCTATGCGAGTACGCCGGCCTGGTAGCACCGCACCGTCAGAAGGGTGCCGCCAACGCCAAGCGCATGCTGCTCACCAACCTGCTCGTGGCGGCGCTGTGCCTGGGCGGCGTGACCGCGCATGTCACGCTTATCGACTACTACAACACCCTCGGCATCACCGTCTACACCTGGCGCCCGCTCGAGAGCTACTGGCGCGAGGGTTATCTGCCTGCCTTTATTAGTGCGGCACAGTCCATCAAGCCGCCCAAACCCGCCAACTACTCCGCCGACGACGCCAAGGCAACTCTCAAAAAGTATGCCAAGGCCTATGACAAGTCCGATGCCGCCACAAGCGACGCCCGTACCGCCGCCCAAGAGCAGTTCGATAGCGAGAAGCCCACGGTCATCGCCATTATGAACGAGACCTTCTCGGATCTTTCGATCTATCAGGAGATGCACGCCGGCTACGAGGGCCCGCAGTACTTTAAGAACCTGTCCGACTGCCTCAGCCGCGGCAAGCTCTACGTGAGCGCCTACGGCGGCGGCACCGCCAATACCGAGTTTGAGTTTATGACCGGCAACTCCATGGCCAACCTGGGCTCGGGCGTGTACCCCTACACCATCTACAACATGGAAACGACCGGGAACCTGGCAGAGCAGTTCAAGTCGCTCGGATATTCCACAACGGCCATGCACCCCAACCACGCAACCAACTGGAACCGTGAGAACGTCTACAAGGACTTTGGCTTTGACCAGTTCCTGTCTATCAACGACTTCCAGGGAGCCGACACCTTGCGCGGCATGGTGACCGACCAGGCAACCTACGACAAAATCCTTGAGCTGCTCAACCAGAACGCCGACCCGCAGTTCATCTTTGACGTGACCATGCAGAACCACTCGGGCTACGATACGGGCCTGCTGCCGGCAGATAAGCAGATGCACCTGAACATCGACACGACCGATCTGGACGCCAAGACCATCGAGGACGGCACACTCTCCGATGTCGACGAGTACGTCTCGTGCATCGAGCAGTCCGACCAGGCGCTGCGCTACTTCCTCAATGCCCTGCGCAATCTCGACCGCAAGGTGGTCGTGGTGTTCTGGGGCGACCATCAGCCGTTCTTCCCGTCCAAGTTCAACGACAAGTGGTTTACCGGCGAAGACGACGCTACGCATCAGGAGCGCCTGTGGCAGACCGACTACATCATCTGGGCCAACTACGACGTTGCCGGCTGCGACCAGACGAGCGAGGTCGACGACCTGTCCATCAACTACCTGTCCACCCAGCTGATGCAGCTGATCGGCGCACCACTGACCGACTACCAGAAAGCGCACATGACGCTGCGCAAGTCGCTGCCCGCCATCAACTCGGTGGGCTACGAGGACGCTAGCCTGCGCTGGGCGCTCTCCTCCAACGTCACCGGCGAAGACGCCGTCGCCGCGGCGGCCACCAAGGCGCGCGAGGATTACGCCAAGATGCAGTACTACGAGATGTTCCGCGACGGCAAGAACGTGTACACCGAACACCTCCAGACCGAGGCCAACGAGACCGACCCCAACCTGGCGCCGGGTACGACCAAGATCAAGTAGCGGGGATCAAGTAACGGGGTCGGGGGCCCGAATCGACGGCAGGCGGAGGTACGGGAAAGGTCTGCTGCTCAAACAGTCCTGCGCAAGACGGGGGCCACATTAAGTGGCCCCCTTTGCGTGCGGAACTCGCGACAGACCTTTCCCGTACCTCCGCCTGCCGTCGCCCCTCACCCGTTGCGGGTTGAGTGGGCTGAAGAGAAACTGCGCTCGCCACACGCTTGCCACGGTTACGCCCACGAGTGTCAAGAAAAAGCCTCGAGGATCTCGAGGCTTACGCTTCTGTATTATTTCGCACGCGCGGCAGCGATAGACCTACTCGCCCAGCACGGCCTTCTTGGCGGCTGCCGCCATGTTGTCCAGATCTTCCTTGGTCGGATGGTCCTTCGCGGCAACCCAGTTGTCGAGCAGCATCTTAGCGCGGGCGTTGTCGGGATCTTGCTCGAGCATGGCCTCGTAGCGCTGCTTGACCGAAGGGCCCATCTTGCCCTGGCACATCGCCCAACCTACAAGCTCGGCATCATTGGCCAAATTGGAGGTCACGCGATCGATAATCTGCTGATAATAGCTCTGGTCGGCGCCAAAACCGCAGGTGCCAAACAAAAAGACGCGCTTGCCGTGCAAGGTGGAGAGCAACGCCGCGACCGAAGGCGTGCACGCGCCCTTGTCACACCAAAAACCGACGAGCACCGTGTCGGCCGCGCAGGCGCCCTGCGCCTCGAGCGCAACCTGATCTGCATCCGCATCGTCGCTCAACGCCGCGGCATGGACAAACTCAACACCCGCAGCCTGCAGAGCGCGCTTGATCGCGCCCGAAACCATCCTGGTATTGCCGCTCTTGCTGTTAACCACCAAAGAGCACGTCATAGCCACGTTGCCTCGTTTCCCCCAAAACTAAAGCCACTAATGCAATTTATTAGATGAATATCTTAGTACCAACGTGACAGATGTAAACCACCTGCCGCTAATCGGTGGCCCCTACTGGGCAAACTGGCTGCGGTAAAGATCGGCATAGAAGCCGTCTGCCGCCAGCAGCTCGTCGTGTGTGCCGCGCTCGATAATCTCGCCGTCGCGCATCACCAGAATGCAGTCGGCGTTGCGAATGGTGCTCAGGCGGTGCGCCACCACAAAGCTTGTGCGACCGGCCATGAGCTCGTCGAATGCCGTCTGCACCTGCAGCTCGGTGCGGGTATCGATGCTCGAGGTCGCCTCGTCCAGCAGCAAGATCGCCGGGTCGGTGAGCATGACGCGCGCGATGCACAGCAGCTGTTTTTGACCCTGGCTAAACGTGCCGCCGTCCTCGCCAATCACCGTGTCGTAGCCCTGCGGCAGCTGCACGATAAACTTGTGCGCATGCGCGCGCTTGGCAGCTTCGATAACCTGCTCGCGCGTGGCATCGGGACAGCCGTAGGCGATGTTATCTGCCACCGTGCCCTCGAACAGCCACGTATCCTGCAACACCATGCCAAAGGCACGGCGCAGGCTTGCGCGCGTGTAGTCACGCGAGGAACGGCCATCGACCGCAATGCGGCCGGCATCGATATCATAAAAACGCAGCAGCAAATTGATGAGCGTTGTCTTGCCACAGCCCGTAGGGCCGACCAGGGCAAAGCGCATGCCGGGCTTGGCCTCGATGCAGATATCCTGCAGCAGCTTGCGGTCGGACACGTAGCTAAAGTCCACATGCTCAAAGGCGACCTCGCCCTGCGGTGCGGCAAGCTCTATAGCGTCCGACGCGTCGGGCTCCTGCTCGCGCGCATCGAGCAGCGCAAACATGCGGCGCGCCGAGGCATACGCCGCCTGGATCTGCGTAATAACGTTGGTGACCTCGTTGAACGGCTTAGTGTACTGGTTAGCATAGGACAGAAAGATCTGCACGCCGCCCACCGTAAGCGCCGCCGGCACGCCCGTGATCACGCCCGCGCAGCCGATCACAGCGACCACGGCATAGATGATGTTATTGATAAAGCGCGTGCCGGGGTTGGAGAGCGAACCCATAAACTGCGCGCGCTCGCCCGCGGTGTAGAGCTCGGCATTGAGGGCATCGAAGCTCGCTTGCGCGTTGGAGCCATAGGCAAAGGCGTCGACAAGCTTCTGCTCGCCCACGTACTCCTCGATATGACCACCGAGCTGGCCTTGGATGCGCTGCTGTGCCGTAAAGCTTTTGTTGGAGAGCTTGGCAATAGCACCGGCTGCAAAAATGGAAAGCGGCGTGACGAGCACCACCACGAGCGTCATGGTCAGGTTGATGGAAAGCATAAACGCGAGCGTGCCCACGATGGTGATAACGCCGGTGAAAAGCTGGGTAAAGCCCTGCAGCAGGCCATCGCCCACCTGATCGACGTCGTTAACCACGCGGCCCATAAGGTCGCCGTGGGCATGGCTGTCGATAAAGCTGAGCGGCATGCGGCTGAGCTTGTCGCTCGCCTCCACGCGCATGTCGCGCACCGTCTCGTAGGACAGGCGGTTGACGCAGTAGCCCTGCAGCCACTGGAAAGCCGCAGCACCTACGACGACAATCCCGAGCTTGGTGACAAGCGGCAGCAGCGCGTCGAAGTCCACCTGCCCGGCGGCGACGATCAGGTCGATGCCCTCGCCGACGAGGATGGGCGTGTAGAGCTGCAAGATCACCGAAGCGGCGGCACTCACAAACGACGCTACAAACGAAATGCGGTGCGGACGAACATAGCCCAGCAGGCGGCGAGTTACCGCGCCCACGGGATAGCGCTCGGGATCGCCGGGCTGACGCGGGCCGTCACCCAAGTCACTGAGGTTATCGTTGCCGGACACGTTGGCCGTCATCGTGGCGACCGAACCGGAGGAAGTGTAGGGATTCATTTAGCAGCCCTCCTTTGCGCAGACGGATGCGGGGGCGGTCGGGGCGCCTGGGGCGGACGCGGGGCTTGGAGCGGGCGTGGGCGCCGTACTCCCCTGCTGACCCTCGAGCTCCTCGCGGCGAAGCTGCGACTGGCAAATCTCGCGGTAGAGCTGGCAGCTTGCATACAGCTCATCGTGCGTGCCCAAGCCCGCGACCGAGCCGTGGTCGAGTACGCAAATCACGTCGGCGTCGCGCACGGTCGAGACGCGCTGGCTCACGATGATGGTCGTCAGCGGCAGCCCGCCCTCGGCGGTACCGCACACGCTTCGTTCGCGAATGGCACGGCGAAGCGCTGCGTCGGTCTTAAAGTCGAGCGCCGAGGCGGAGTCATCCATAATCAGAACCTGCGGCGAGCCCACTAAGGCACGCGCGATAGTCAGGCGCTGACGCTGGCCACCGCTAAAGTTCTTGCCGCCCGCCTCGACCGGGGCATCGAGGCCCTGCGGCTTGTTGCGTACGAACTCGCTGGCCTGCGCCATATCGAGCGCCGCCCACAGCTCCTCGTCGGTTGCCGCCTCGTCGCGCCAGGTCAGGTTGCTGCGGATGGTGCCACTCACCAGCGACGCGCGCTGCGGGACGGTCGCGACCACGTGGCGCAGCTGGTCGAGCGGCCAGGTGCGCGCGTCGGCGCCCATCACGCTCACGCTGCCGGCGCTCGCATCGTACAGGCGTGGGATAAGCGAGACGAGTGTGGACTTGCCGCTGCCCGTGCCGCCGATAATGCCGAGCGTTTTGCCCGCCGGCAGCTCCAGGGTCACATCGTTGACGGCGTTGGCAGCGCCCGCGCCAAACGAAAAGCTCGCATGGTCAAAGCTCAGTGCGGGAACTGGAACAGCGCCACCCGCCAGTTCGCTCGGCTTGGGCAGCGCGACCGGCTGGTTGCCCTCGTCGGTGATGCTCGGCTCACAATTGAACACCTCGTTGATGCGCGACGCGCTGGCGCTCGCCTTGGTAAAGACCACGACCAGGTTGGCGACGTACACGATGGAGGTGAGCGTCTGCGTCATGTAGTTCACAAACGCCATAACCTGGCCCTGCGTAAGCTCACCCGCGTTGACCTGGATGCCGCCCACCCACAGGATGGCGCACACGCCCAGGTTCATCATCAAAAACGTGACGGGGTTAAGGATCGACGAGAGCTTGCCCACCGCGATGGCAACATGCGCCTGCTCATCGGCGGCTAGGGCAAAGCGCTCGCGCTCGTGATCCTCGCGTACAAAGGCGCGGACCACGCGGGCGCCCGAAAGCCCCTCGCGGCAAATGAGTGCGATGCGGTCGAGCTTTGCCTGCAGCTGCTTGTAGTACGGAATGCAGCGCGCCATGACAAACCAAAACACCAAGCCGATGGCGGGCGTGCAAATCAAAAAGATCACGCCGAGCTTAAGGTCGATGGCAAGGGCCGCGCACATAGAGCCCACCGCCAAAAAGGGCCAGCGAATGAGCATGCGCACGCCCAGCGCCACGGCAAGCTGCACCTGGTTGACATCGTTGGTGATGCGCGTAATGAGCGACGGCGTACCAAAGCGATCGAGCTCAGCATAGCTCAGCTTATTGATGTGCTGGTAGAGTGCGCCGCGGATGTCGGTGCCCATGCCCTGCGAGGTGAGCGCCGCCATCTTTTGGCAGACGAGCGTAAACGAGATGCCGATCACAGCCATGGCGGCGAGCACCATACCGTAGTGGACGACGGCGTTGACATCGCGTGCGCCAATACCCTTATCGATCATCTGGGCAATCACGAGCGGCGTAAGTAGGTCAAAGATCACTTCGATCAACTTACACGCAGGGCCAATCACCATATACCGGCGAAACTTACCACCAAAACGCCTGAGCAGCTCAATCATAAAAAGGCGCTCCCTATCATCATCTCTCTTCAATCTGATTCATGATAGTACGGCGAGCCCTGGAGATGCGTAAGCAACTCGTTACAGATGTAAGGGCGACGGTCACTAGCGCCCAAGGCATGTAGCAGCCGATGTTTTGGCAACGCCAGCGAGCGCCGCAAGACACGGGATTCAATTCTTCAGATAAATGCGCCCTCTACGGGTGATTTTTGGACGATGCGGTCCCGGTGCCGGCGGGCTGTTTAGTGTCTCGCTGGTCCTCGGCTTTGCCTGCGGGATCGCTCGACTACCAAACAGCCCGCCGGCACCGGGACCGCATCGCGGCACCAAAAAGCGCCCGTGCGCTCGATGGATTCGGATGCCCGACAGAGGCTCCTTATGGCTGCTTCCTTCCGGACCTGACCAGATTCGGAACATGTCGTCATCCGAACCCATCGAACGCGCTTGGCGCTCGGTATATCTTACCCGCTCCCGCCCGATGGGGCAAGGTAGCTAATTTGGGACGGGGCCAAAAAGACTACTTTTGAGTTGCGGTGGAATAGTTCCTGTTTTACGGCCAAGGCCAAAAACAGGAACTATTCCATCGCAACTTATTGAGACTTACCTGGATAAACTTAAATACGGCCGAGGTCGTAGGCTCGAGCGGCTGCCTCGCCGGCACAGATGAGGTTGGTTGTGGCTTCCTGGGGGTCGAGCGCTTGGTCAAGGGGCATGGGTCTGCGGCAGACCGGCAGAACCAAGTCGATACCCTGTCCATACACCGCATCCAGGTTGTCGGCACGACCGCCCACGACGGAGACCACCGGCTTGCTATATCGCTTCGCACGACGGGCCACGCCCACCGGCGCCTTACCGGCGGCGGATTGCTCGTCCATATTGCCCTCGCCCGTTATGACCAGGTCGGCATCGCGCACGCACTCGTCAAACCCAATCAAATCGAGCACCGTCTCCACGCCCGAGCGCAGCTCCGCACCGAGCGCCAGCAGCGCGGCACCCAAGCCGCCGGCGGCACCGGCACCGGGCACACCAAGCACCGATCCAAATGACCGTGCGCCCTCGGGCGCGCGCAGAAGCTTCTGGGCTCGCATCTCGAAAATCGCCGCATCGAGCAGACGACCGTAGCCGACCATCCAGCCGTCGTACCCGCGTAGCGCCTCGACGTCACCCGTCGGCAGGCCTTTCTGCCCGCCAAACACCGTCAGGGCGCCTCGGCGCCCCACGAGCGGATTCTCAACATCGGAAAGCACCACGATACGCACGCCGTTCAGCGCCCGAAGCGCTGGCGCCAAATCGATACTCACCACGTGTTCGAGACCCGCAAGACCGGGGGCGATATTGCAGCCACACTCGTCGACAAGATGCGCGCCCAGCGCCTGCAGCATACCGGCGCCGCCATCGTTGGTAGCGCTACCGCCCAAGCCAATATAGATAGTCTTTGCCCCAGCACGGACCGCGCGAAGCATGAGCTCGCCCACGCCATAGGTCGAAGCCGCCAACGCCGCCGATTCCGTGCAGGGCGAATACCCAATACCCGCCGCCTCGGCCATCTCAACTACAGCCGACTCGTGCTCGCCGTCCACCAGCATCCGGGCAGACACGCGGTCGCCCAAGGGGCCTGCAACCTCGCAGGTCACAAGCTCGCCGCCGCGCGCGGCGACGGCATCGAGCGTTCCCTCGCCACCATCTGCCAGCGGCAAAGCGCTCAGCTCGGCATCGGGCCACACCTGGCACACGCCTTCGGCAACGGCCGCCTCCGCCTGCGCGCTCGAAACGCTGCCCTTAAAGGAATCGATCGCCAACAGCACACGGCGGGGCCGGCGCTGCACAGGACCAAAGTTGAGTGTCTCGTCGGCGAGATCCCCAACACCCGCAAGTGCCTCGGCATGGACGGCATGCGCCTCAAGGCTTAGACCGCAGCCGCACGCGGCGCCACCCACACCGCGCAAACCGGCAAAATAGCTGCTCAGTACCCTGCGACACTCGTCTGCCAGCACGCCGGCGGTCACATTAAACCGATGGTTCAGGCGCGAATCGGCATTGAGGTCATACAGCGAGCCCACCGCGCCCGCCTTGGCATCGGCCGCGCCATACACGCAACGCCCCACGCGCGCGTTAACCATAAGCCCCGCACACATGCAGCAGGGTTCGAGCGTCACGTAGACTGTACAATCGGAAAGGCGCCAACGCCCAAGCGTCTGAGCGGCGGCGCACAGGGCCAAAAACTCGGCATGTGCCGAAGGGTCCTGGTCGAGCTCACGGCGATTATGCGCCCTCGCGACAATCTCGCCCGCACGCACCACCACAGCACCAATCGGCACCTCGCCCACTGTCGCAGCGGCGCGCGCCTCCGCCAGCGCCTCGCGCATGAACTTCTCGTCGATTTCGGTGATCGTCATCGTTCGCCTTCCCTGTTGCAAATTCAAAACGATGCTATCATTACGACTCACGGAGAGATGGCAGAGCGGTTGAATGCGGCGGTCTTGAAAACCGTTGAGCGCGAGAGCGTTCCGGGGGTTCGAATCCCCCTCTCTCCGCCACCTTAGTGATTCACCGGCGTCATGGTGCGCTCAAACAGCGCATCGACCACGTCGGCCATCTCGGGTCGACGCTCAAGATCGTGGCCCGATTCCCACCAATTTGTGAACACTCGAATAATGCCACCGGCGATAAATTCCGATGTCGTCTCGAGCGAAACGGGCGCCAGGGCGTCTTCGGCAAGCGATCTCATCACGCGCTCACGGATGGAATGCGCGATGCGGTCGCAAATCATGCCGGTCAGCATGCCCGACATGCTGCTCGCCAAAAGGTTATCCATGAGCTGCTCATGCGCCAGAACCATATTCATGGCATCGTCAAAGACCTCATGGCGAAGCGCCTGTACATCCACAAGCGGCTCCGCGTCCGCTGCGTCGGTCTGGTTTTGCGGCAAGCCCGTCATAAGCTCATCGATATAGAAGGCAAAATAATCGTTTTTATCGCGAAAATGCTTATAGAACGTCGTGCGGCGAATCAGGGCCCGGTCGCAAAGCATGGCAACCGTCAAATCCTCAAACCGATGCTCTTCCAAAAGCTCGGTAAAGGCGTCGAACAGGGCACGATAGGTTTTCTTGATGCGAAGGTCCATCCGTATCGCCATCCTCAAGGCGTAGACAGCATTCCGTAATTTGTCGCATATCTTACACCTGTACCAACCGTTCGATATTGGCGCCCCCTCCCTGGTTGAAACAAAACGCTTACCGGAAAGTTCGGCACCGCCAAAGGTTGCGGGTATACTAGATACGTTATACCAACAACGGCCGGCGCAAAACGCCGCTGCCATTCGAAACGGAGACATCATGCTTCCCGTCATCATCGGTATCGTTGTTGTCGTTGTGATCGTCTGCGCCATCGCTGGCATCTACAACAACATGGTTACCAAGCGCAATCGCATCGATAACGCCTGGCAGAACATCGACACGCAGCTGCAGCGCCGCAACGACCTGATCCCCAACCTGGTCGAGACCGTCAAGGGCTACGCCAAGCACGAGCAGGACACGCTCGCCGCCGTGATCAACGCGCGCAACACCGCCGTAAGCGCCACCACCCCCGAGGCCAAAATGGAAGCCGACAACGTGCTGACCGGTGCACTGCGCCAGCTCTTTGCCGTGGCCGAGGCCTACCCCGACCTTAAGGCGAACACCAACTTTATGCAGCTCCAGGCTACGCTCGAGGACACCGAGAACAAGGTGAGCTACGCGCGCCAGAGCTACAACGACTGCGTGCTCAGCTACAACAACGCCATCCAGACGTTCCCGGCCGTTATCTTTGCCGGCATCTTCCAGTTTAAGGAGCGTCAGGGCTTCGAGGCCGCCGAAGCTGCCCGCCAGGCACCGACCGTCAAGTTCTAACAGATCCGCAGCGTATCCTTAATCGGGTATATGCATAAACCGTCCCGTCGAATGCATACTTCGGCTGGACGGTTGCTTTTTGCCCACAGGTACCCCAGTGGGCGGCGTGCAAATTTTGGAGTTTTCAGCATCCTGGAGCCCAAAGGAACAGGAACGGGCCCACAAAACCGCGTTGAAAACCCTGATTCTGAGCCCTCAGCACCTCAGGGATCACTCATTTTCTACAGGATGCGGCTCACGGCGCCTGACTTTCGCCCAAAATCCCGTATGCATGCGCACCCGGCTGCTGAAAACTCCCAAAAATGTACGCCCCGTCCCACCCCAGGCGAGCGGCAACCGGAAAACCGCGCACGCACCTCTTCCTGGTGCGCGGTTTTCCTACAGAACTGCGCGGGGTCACTAGGGCCAAGCTCCTTATGGAGCCCACACCCAGGCGCACTCCGCAGGACGAAAGAACCCCCGCCGCACGTAGTGTGAACTGCACCCCAAAACCTGGACGGCTTAAATAAGAACTACGCCGCAAGGGACTGTCTCCGGAACTCCTCCGGGGTCAGTCCCTTCAGTTTAACCTGGCGCCTCCT
>NZ_JBQHQI010000019.1:0-38209 GCF_052067375.1 Collinsella sp. HCP3S3_E11
CGCGTTGAGCGTCTCCTCTACGGTCTTCCTCACCAGATTCTTTATGTCGTTGCGCAGCGACTCCTCGTCGACTGATACGATGTTCGCAGACACGGCCCGTGCCCCCTTCGTTGGTGATTTGTTGTTTAGTCGCTAGAAATCATATGACGGGGCGCGGGCCGTGTTCCGCTATGCGGTTGTCAATTTGCGAAAGAAATTATGCGTCACCTAAAGCGAAAGGTTTGGCCGATTAGTGGCAGGGATAGCTAAAAAAGCCCCGTCCCAAATTGACTGCTCCCGATGTGGAGCGAGCCGGCATCCGAAAGCAGCTAAAAAGCCCCGTCCCAGAAAGACTGGTCGCAGAAAGACGCGCTAGTCGTGAAGGACGGCGCCGAGGAAGTCGGCGTCAAAGGGCACGGCTTCGGCAAAGGCATAGTTCCCGTCGCTGGCAATGAGCAGGTAGTTTTCCTCGCCGCCGAACTCTGTATCGCCACAGGGGACCACCCAGGCGTGGGCGAATACCTCGAGTGCCGTGGCAGCGCAGTCGCGCAGGAACGTTACATCGCTCCCCTCGTTTGCGCTCACGATATTGGCAACGTAGATACCCCCGGGGTTCAGGCTGCCCCGCACTAAACGCAACGCCTCAACCGTCGCCAGCTCGCGTACGGGCTCGGCACCGCCAAAGCAATCGCTCACGACCACGTCGTAGCGACGATGGCCCACACTCGTCACACCCAGATACGAGCGAGCCTCAGCGGTTATCACCCGCAGGCGATCGCCTGCCGCGCGCTCTAGCTCGTCTAGGTAGAACCAGCGGCGCGCCAGGCGCGTAATCTCTCCGTCATACTCGATAACGTCCATGCGCAGGCCCTCGTGCGACATCAGCGCAAATTTGGGATAGGCAAACCCGCCGCCACCTAGCATAAGCATACGGCTGGTACCGTGACCATAAACGTCACGCATCGCATCCTCGGCCTCAAACACGTCGTCGAACGCTCGATAATACGCAAAGACGGGCTCCGCCCAGCGCTCGCCGACGTAACTCGCGCTTTGGTAGACACCGCCTTGCACCAATACGCGGACTTCATCGCCACCCTCATCGTGCACGCGTTTCACACGCGCCAATCCATTGCGGGTTCGCGCGACCTGCAGGCAGGCAGCGCGAACAGCGACGGCAGCCGCGCCCAGCGCCGCGGCTCCCAGAGCAACGCCGGCAACAACGCCGGCAGAAACACTCGGCTTGTTCATCTAGAGCTCCTTTTGCAGATAAAGGCCATGGTCATAAAATCCAAGATGGCGATAGTACTCGCGCGTGCCAATCGCGCTGATCACGTTGATGCGCGCATAACCCGCATCCCGGGCAATCTCGCACGCACGCTCTACGAGCAAACGCCCCAACCCGTGATGCTGCGCCGCCTGGCCCTGGTCGCCCACGCGCGCCGCCATGCCGTACACGTGCACCTCGCGAATCATCGCCTCGTCCGGCGTCGTCGGCAACTCGTCCGCATGCGCGGCAACAAACGAATGGTCGGGCAGCGACAGGCGCAAAAAGCCCGCAATCTTGCCCTGCGGCGTCACCCACTGCAAAAAGCGCTCGTGCGTCACCGGCGTCTCGTACGCTACATCCTCGTCAAGGGTCAGCTCATCCAAGTCGGCACCCGCCGTGCTGATCTCGCGATAGCGAATCTCACGCACCGTCGCACCGTCACCCCGAGCAGCCAGGCGGTTCTCGACGAGCTGACGCAGGTTGGGCTTCTTGTTGCCCACCATAATGTCATCGGAGCTAAAATCGCGGATCATGCGGCTGATACGGCAGAACGGCGGCGTCACCACGATGTCATCGGCTAGCACGTCGAGTAGCTCCTCCTCGGTATAGGGGCGCCACTCGCCGCGCTCATAGCAGCCCACCAGACGCGAGCCCTCGATGAGCGCGCACGGGTAGACCTTGACCTCGTCGGGCATAAAGGCCCCCTCGGTCATAAAGCGCTCGTAGTCGCGCTTGTCCCCCTCGGGTGTGGCACCCAGCAAGTTGAGCATAAAATGCGCGTGAATCTTAAAGCCAAACAGGCGCGCAAGCGAAAACGCCCGCTCGATTTGCCCCACCGAAATGCGACGCTCGTTGATATCGAGCAGGTACTGGTCGAGGCTCTGGATGCCCATCTGGATCTTGGTGCAGCCCAGGCGGCGGATGAGCGTAAGCGCCTGCGGCGTTACGGCATCGGGGCGCGTCTCGATAACGAGTCCCACCACGCGATGCTTCGCCGTCTCGTTGATGTGCTGCTGACGCTCGAGCTCCTCCATCGTTGCCGTCTGCCACTCGGTGACCTCGCCCCACGGCGTACCGGGGCCGTACAAACGACGCACCGCACGGTTATAGCCGCCCACGGCAGCATCCACACGCTCCTGCTCGTCGGCAACGTCGGCAGCGAGCTCGGCCTCGTCTGTCGCAATGCCGGCAGCCCGATAGCGCTCGCGGCGCTCCGCTACCACCGGCGGCAGCGCATCGGCGGGTGCATCGTCGAGCAGACGCCCCGCCTCGGCACGGCTGATACCCGGACGCGCCAACATGGGGTTGGCCGCCACGCCGGCGACGGCATCGTCATTGAGCGCACGGAAGAGCTCCGACATAAACCATGTCTGATAGCCTTCCGGATAGTCGCTCCAGGTGCCGCCAAGCACAATGAGCTCAATCTTATCGGTCGCATGCCCCATCTGCGAAAGCGCGGTCAGACGAGCGCTCACCTGCAGATACGGATCGAAGCAATTTTGCTCCGCACGGGCGCACGCGGGCTCGGCATGCAAATAGCTTTTGGGCATACGCAGGTCGTTGGGGCAAAACAGGCAATCGCCCGAGCACGGCCACGGCTTGGTGATGACGGTAATGGTCGCTACGCCCGAAGCCGTGCGGCGCGGCTTCATGCGTAGCACCTGCAGCAGTTGACGTTCCAGATCGGAATCGACATTCCACGCAGCCCAACGAGCCGGATCCTCACGTTTAACCCGCTGGTAGAACGGCAGCAAACGGCGCTTGGCCAGATCGCGCTTGTCGGCACCCTCACGGCGCGCCTCGGCATGTATCAGTTTGACGAGCGCCTTGTCGTCTACGGTCTCGCCGCAACGCAGGGCTTTAAGTATGTTCAAGATAATCTGTTCCATGCCCCCATTGTAAAGGCAAAGGCGCCGGAGCCCGTCACGGCCCCGGCGCCTCCATCAAACAGCGCGTCTAAGCATCTATGCTTGCGGACCAGCCCGCAGCCATCACTCCGGATCAAACGACATGTCACCCGAACCGACCTCAAAACGATACGTGGCAGACTTATCCCCGTTGTCGAATTCAAGATTCAAAATGGTCTCGCCGTCGTAGCCAAGCGGAAGGAAATCGCTCTCGAAGTCGCCGCTGCCCACGGTAAGGCTCGCCTTAAAGCCCGTAGAATTCGGAACCGTCATCTCCACATCGCCCGAGGCCACGCTCACGTCCATCGACTTCGCGGGGGCCTGGTAGAGCTCGAACGTCGCATCGCCCGAACCGACCTCAGCGCTGAGCGCATCAGTCACGCTGCCCGAAAACTCTACATCTCCCGCACCCAGGAAAAGGTCGAAACCATCACAGATGACACCGGCAATCTGCAGATCACCCGAGCCCACGTGCGCGTTGACTCCCTTCAGATGTTCGGCAACACGGCGTGGCAGCTCAACCGTAACTGAGCGATCGATTGCCTTACCGTCATCACTTCCAAACTGAGAAACCTTGAGCGTCGAGTCCTCGACGGATGCGATGTTTTGCGTCGCGGCCTTGGAGGCATCCATACCCTCGGCAACGCGCCCCCGCTCTATAACGCGAGCCTTGTTGCCATCAACAACCTTGACGTCCACCGAAGCCGCATTGATATCGCAATCGAGGTAGCGGAACTCATCGGCATCAAAAGTCGCACTCGAAAGTTGCTGAGGCCGAGCGGAATAGTTACCACCATCCAAAAGATCGTCCTCGTCAAACATATCGTCAAAATCAGACAAATGGCCAGATAGAATACCGGTCGTACGCACCATATCGGAATGAGCCAATAGCCGCGAAATGCCAAAGACAAGCCCAATGATGAGTACAAACGCTCCGACGCCAACGCCCAAGCGTACCTTGGATTCATGCGAAAGCTTCATCATTCATCACCCTCTTTGGCAATCGGCTCAGCGGTGGTCGCGGTAGCCACGTCAGTATCAACCGCAGCGAAAACATTCCGAGCCCTAGCCGTCACCGACGCCGGACCAACCTGAATATCACCGCGCGCCCAATCGCCATCGAGCGCACGCGCCACCCAGTGATAGATGGGAATCGTAAAGAAGATCAGCGCAGCAAAGGGGCCGGCGCCAAACGGGAACATCAGCAAAAAGAACAGTAGCCAGCACACGGCCCAATACGGGAACGACTGGAACGGGCCCTTCACCGGAGTCGAGCCAACTGTGCCGCCACTCGTCGCCTGCGCCGTAGCAGCATTGGCGGCCTGCGCACTCCAGCTTGCCGCTTGTGCCGCCTTGGCCGCAGCATCACTCGCCTGCGTTGCCGCCTCGGTGGCGCGTGCCGCCGCCTCATGGGTGCGGGCGCGCTCTGCCGCCTCGGCCTCGCGCTGGCGGGCGCGGTCCTCGTTCTCAAACTCGATATCGTCCTCGAT
The DNA here is from genome assembly GCF_052067375.1 of Collinsella sp. HCP3S3_E11. Lineage (NCBI taxonomy): Bacteria > Bacillati > Actinomycetota > Coriobacteriia > Coriobacteriales > Coriobacteriaceae > Collinsella > Collinsella sp. HCP3S3_E11. Next base: position 4,644 of record NZ_JBQHQI010000019.1, read on the forward strand.
CTCATCGCTCGGATTGAGCAGCTCGTCCAGGCTCACGCCATAGAGTTTGGCGAGCGAGATCAGGTTCTCGGTATCGGGCGAGCTCTCCGCGCGCTCCCATTTACTGACCGCCTGGCGCGACAGCCCCAGCTTTCGCGCCAGCCCTTCTTGGCTAAAGCCTTTGCTGCGGCGAAGGTTGGCGAGCCGCTGCGCAGTTTCTACATTCATGGTTCCTCCTATGTGATGCCAGCCGTGCCGCCGGACCGTTTTTGTTCTTAAGGCGCCTTGCACAGTTAAAAATCTATCCGCCACCGCCAAAAGCATGCCACCTATTCTAGTGAGATTTTTGACAACCGGCGGTTGCGGGCACATATGAGCTGCGGAAATGTGTCCAAACAAAGCAATGACACGTAGCTTGGTTGTCCCCGTTGCGGCGTTAACGGTAGTATGGTCGTACTGTTAATTTCGCACCGCCAACGGAGGGAGTCCCGCGCCGTGAACCGCGATTTCGCCTCATCGCTCATCCAGCTCAACAACACGTTCTATCGCGAGCACTCCGCCTCCTTTTCCGATACGCGTCAGGCCCCGTGGCCCGGCTGGGTACGCACCATGGATATCGCGCTCGAGCAGCTCGACGTCGCCAGGATCGAGCATCCCGTCCGCGTCTTTGACCTTGCCTGCGGCAATATGCGATTCGAGAACTTTGCCGCCGGCGGCGCACTTGCCGCCAAGGGCGTCGACGGCGCAAACTCCTCGGCAGATGCCAGCTGCCCGTTTGAGTTCTATGGCGTCGACTCGTGCCAAGACCTGGCCATCGATGCACGCGGTCACGCCCTGCGCATTCCCAACCTGCACTTCCAGGAACTCGACGTGCTCGACGCCCTCATGAAGCTCAACCCCGCCGAGACACCCGACGCGCTTTTCGACGCCCCGCTCGCCGATATCTCGGTCTGTTTTGGCTTTATGCACCACGTGCCGTCGTGCGAATACCGCGTGCGCGTGCTCGACGCCCTGGTGCGCCAGACGCGCCCGGGCGGCATCATCGCCATTAGCTTTTGGGAGTTCATGAACGACGAGCGCATGGCGCGCAAGGCCGTTCGCGCCGAGGCCCGCGCCGAGCTCACCCCGCCGTTTGAGGGTTACGATTCAGCGCAGTTTGAAGCCGGCGACCACCTCATTGGCTGGCAAAACGACCGCCACGCCTACCGCTATTGCCATCACTTTGACGATCAGCAGATCACCGACCTGGTGCGCGGCGTGCGCACGTTCTACAAGAGCGGCGAGGTCCCCGTACGCGAGCTTGAGCGCTTCCATGCCGACGGTCGCAGTGGCGAGCTCAACCGCTACGTGATTCTCAAGCGCCTGTAGGCACCGACGACTCGCCGACGATCCGCACCGCATCTTTCGGGCAAGCTATGCCTACCCTTTTTTCAACCCATTGATGGAACGCGCAGCTATGCGTTCCATACTTATGACCAAGGAGCCTCATGGGAGCCGTCCACGTTCGCACGCCTAAGAACTTTGTGCTCGAAGAGCGCCTGGAGCGCTACGCCGATGCGATTGAGACGAACCCTGAAATCTATGCCGGAGATTGGCGCGAGGCCTGTGCGCCCGCAGGCAGCAAGTCTTTCGAACACCTTCACCTGGATCTTGGCTGCGGCAAGGGAACGTACCTTGTAGAGCGCGCGGCCCACGAGCCAAACACGCTCTTTATCGGCATGGACCAGGAGCCCATCTGCATCGCCTATGCCGCACAGAAAATCTGCGAGCAGGAACTGACCAACGCACTCGTCCTGCCCCGAGGCGCCGCATCGTTGCCGCAGCTGTTTGCCACAGGCGAGCTCGATGCCATCACCATCAACTTTCCCACGCCGCAGCCTAAGGCCAAGTACGCCAAAAAACGACTCGTCCATGTCGACCATCTGATGCTCTACCGCCCGCTTTTTTCAGCCGGCGCCACCGTCACGCTGCGCACCGACAGCAAGCCATTGCGCGACTACGCCCTGGGGCAGTTTGCCGCGGCCGGCTACGACACACTATGGGTAAGTGACGACGTTCGCCGCGACCATCCCGAGCATCCCGAGACCGAATACGAGCGCCGCACGCGCGAGATGGGTGCCGCCGTCTATGGCATTTGCGCCACTCCCGACGCGCTGCCCAGCGATGAACAGCTCACGGCGGGGCGCGCGCAGGAGCAAAGCCTTGCGTGCTACCTGCCCGACAATCTCGATGAGCTCACCTACGTGCCCCTCGGCATGGAAGAGGCCGTCGAGAACTTTAAAAACCGCGCCCGCAAGGGCAAGAAGCGCTTACCGCAGGAGTCCCAGGGGCCTCTGATGGTCGCGGCTTCGGCAAACAAGCGCAAATAGGCGCCAACAAACGACCCTCAAATCTATGTGAGTAGACTTTTTTGCAATAGCCAAGCACAACCCGCGTAACCAATAGCAAAACCGCAGGTAGAGCCTTTGCGCAAAGGCCATGTGCTCGCGATATTGCAAAAAGTCTACTCACTTAGCTGGCAACTGCACCAAACAGCTGGGCAGAACGCCCATTTCCTGCATTTTCTTGCCTGCGAACGCATCGATGCGACGCTACGCCATAATAGTTGGCGGACAATCGCGAGAGAAAGCAAACACATGGCACAGACCACGACAGATACCGCCGCCAGCACCGTCTCCGGTGCCGGCGCCGCCAGCTCGTTCTCGGGCGGCACGGGAACCGAAGCCGAGTTTGGCTCGCTCGGCGCGCTCTCTCCCACCTGGTGGGAGCCCGAGGACGGCAGCGAGCCCGAACCATGGCTCACGCCCGATCAGGCCTTCGAACGCTTCTTTGAATGGACGAGCGACCGTGGCATTGAGCTGTGGGATCACCAAGAAGAGGCCCTCATGGACCTGGCCGCCGGCGATCACGTCATTTTAGGCACACCGACCGGATCGGGTAAATCGCTCGTCGCGCTGGGCATGCTCTTTATGGGCATGGCTCAGGGCAAGCGCTGCTATTACACGGCCCCCATCAAAGCCCTGGTCAGCGAAAAGTTCTTCGACCTGGTACAGGTACTCGGCCGCGATAACGTCGGCATGATCACCGGCGATACGCATATCAATACCAAGGCGCCCGTCATCTGCTGCACGGCCGAAATCCTTGCCAACGATGCGCTGCGCGAGGGCGAAGATGCCGATGTTGGCTGCGTCGCCATGGACGAGTTCCACTACTTTGCCGACCCCGATCGCGGTTGGGCCTGGCAGGTGCCGCTGCTCACCCTGCCTCACACGCAATTCATGCTCATGAGCGCCACGCTCGGCGATGTCACCGCCATCGCCGCCTCGCTCGAGGAGCACACCGGCGCTGCTTGCGACTTGGTTGTCGATGCCCCGCGTCCTGTTCCGCTGAGCTACGACTATGTGACGACCTCCCTCGAGGGCACCGTCGAGCTCGCGATGCGCCGTGGCGAGGCCCCGCTCTATATCGTGCACTTTAGCCAGGATGCCGCCCTTGCGACGGCACAGTCGCTCGCCAATTTTGGCATCGCCAGCAAGGAGCAGCGCGAAGCCATCAAAGAAGCGGCAAAGGGAACGAGCTTCTCCACGGCCTTTGGCAAGATTCTCAAGCGCCTGCTTGGATGCGGCGTCGGCGTGCACCATGCTGGCATGTTGCCGCGCTATCGCCTGCTGGTCGAGCGCTTGGCGCAGCAGGGCCTACTGCCCGTCATTTGCGGCACCGACACACTCGGCGTCGGCATCAACGTACCCATCCATACCGTGGTGCTCACCGCGCTCACCAAGTTCGATGGTTACAAAATGCGTCGTCTGCGCGCCCGCGAGTTCCATCAAATTGCCGGTCGCGCCGGTCGCTCGGGCTTCGATACCGAGGGCATGGTAATCGCCGAGGCACCCGAGCACGAGATCGAGAATGCCAAGCTTATGGCCAAGGCGGGCGACGACCCCAAAAAACTCCGTAAGATTAAAAAGAAAAAGGCCCCCGAGGGCTTTGTCTCATGGAACAAGCAAACTTTTGAGCGCCTGATCGAGACGCCACCCGAAACACTCAAGCCACGCCTGCGCATCACGCACTCTATGGTGATTAGCGTGGTCGAGCAGGGCGGCAATGCCCGAGCCCGCGTACATGACCTCATCGAGACAAGCCTGCAGACCCCCGAAGAAAAGGCCAAGCTTGAGGTTCGCGCCGACGAGATCTTCGCCACGCTCATCGACTCCGGCGTCGTCGTGCGCACCGAGGTGCCGCCCGCACCCGACGCTCCGGCTGACGCCGCGCCGGATATCGACTACGCGCTGACGGTCGACCTGCCCGAGGACTTTGCGCTCGACCAGCCGCTCTCGCCGTTTTTGCTTGCCGCGCTGGAGCTGCTCGACCCCGAAAGTGAGACCTATACCATGGACCTCATCTCGATGGTCGAGGCCACGCTCGAGGACCCCAAGCAGGTATTGCGTGCACAGGAGCGCGCCGCACGCGATCGCGCTATGGCCGAGATGAAGGCCGACGGCATCGAGTATGAGGAACGCTTGGAGCGCATTCAAGACGTCACGTACGAAAAGCCGCTCGAGGATTTGCTCGACGCCGCTTTTGACAAGTACTGCCAGGAAGTGCCCTGGGCAAACGACTACCAGCTCTCTCCCAAGAGTGTCCTGCGCGATATGCTGGAAAGCGCGAGCGATTTTAAGGGTTACATTCAAAAGCTCGGCATCGCCCGCTCCGAGGGCATTTTGCTTCGCTACCTGGCAGAGGCCTACCGTTCGCTCGACCGCACCGTACCCATCGAGAAGCGCGACGAGCGCCTGCGCGACATTATCTCGTGGTTGGGCTTTGTGGTGCGCTCGGTGGACTCGAGCCTGGTGGACGAGTGGGAGAACGCCGGCAACCCGGCAGCCCTCGATGCCGCGCCGCCACAGGGCATCGACGAGGTCGTGGCGGACCGCCGCGGCTGCACGCTGCTGGTGCGCAATGCGCTCTTCCGCCGCGTGACCCTTGCCGCCCGTGAGCACGTTCGCGACCTGGGCGAGCTCGACGACGACTGGGGCATGAGCGAGATCCGCTGGCAAAAGGCCCTCGATGCCTACCATGAGCAGCACGAGGAAATCCTCACCGACGGAGATGCCCGCAGCGCCGCGATGTTTTCCATCGATGAGTCCGACGAGAAGACCACGCACGTATGGCACGTGCACCAGATCTTTGCCGACGAGGACGGCGACCACGACTTTGGCATCATGGGCGATGTCGATCTGGACGCCACGCAAGACGGCGGTGAAGTCATCTTCAAAAACTACCGCGTCGGCTTTATCGAAGACCTGCTCGAGGACTAGTCGAACATACTGGAACGAAACGAAGCGGGGCCGTTGGCAATATCGCCAGCGGCCCCGTTTTTGCACTATACGCTATGCCTTACTCGGTATCCTCGACCTCATACGAATCCGCCTCGGCTGGCTCATCGTTTGTCTCTGGCGCAGCCCCGCGCGCCTCGTCAAACGCCGCCTTCATGGTCTTGTTGCCCCACGTGAGCTTGCGAATGGTAAGATCGTCGGCCTTCTTGTTGGCTAGGCGCAGATTGTTCTCGGAGGACAGCAATGCCTCCTTGGTTTTCTGCAGATGGCTAATCGTCTTGTCGATCTCATCGATTGCCGTTTGGAACTTGCGGCTCGCGATCTCGTAGTTGCGACCGAAATCATTCTTGAACTTCTCCATCTTGGCTTCGAAGTTCGTGACGTCGATATTCTGCTGTTTGTACTCCGCTAGCTCCTGCTTATAGCGCAGTGAGCCCATGGCGGCGTTGCGAAGGAGCGTGATCATGGGAATGAAAAACTGCGGGCGAATCACGTACATCTTCTCGTAGCGATAGCTCACGTCGACTATCCCTACGTTATAGAGCTCGCTCTCGGGCTCGAGCAGCGTGCAGAGCACCGCGTACTCACAGCCTTTCTGGCGACGATCGTGATCGAGTTTCTTAAAGAAGTCCTCGTTTTTATGCTTGGTCGCGGTCTCGTCGTTTTCGTTTTTCATCTCGAACATAATCGAAATGACCTCGTTGCCGCTCGCGTCGCACTCGCGGAAGATAAAGTCGCCCTTGGTACCCTCGGACGCATCGTTATCCTTCTCGAAGTACGCGTTGGGAAATGCCGTCATGCGCAGACGGTTAAACTCGGTTTCGCAATGCTGCTCGAGCGACTCGCCCACCATCTTGGTGGACAGACGGACCTTCATGTCCTTAAGGCGCTCGATCTCTTCATCCTTGTAGCGAATCAGGTCATCGCTCGCGCGCTTGGCCTGCGCAAGCTCGAGCTCGTGCGCCGCCTTGGCCTGTTCCTCGCGAGAATCGCGCACCGCCAGTTCGCTCGTCAGTTTGGCACGCGCCTCATCGCGCTCTCGCTCCGCCGCGGCGACCGCCTTCGACAGCTCCATTTTTGCAGAAAGTTCTTGCTCACGAAGCTGTGCACGAAGGCCCTCGGCCTCGCGCTCAGACTGAGCCTTTGCGGCGGAAAACTTCTCTTGTACCTTCGCGCGATAGTCAGCAAGCGCGCGCTCGGCCTCGCTGCGAGCGACATCGAGCTCACGCTGTGACTCTGCCGCGGCAGCGGCAAGCGCCATCTCCTGGGCCTTGTCCGCCGCGGCAAGCCTGGCCTGCAGCTCGGCAATCTGAGCATCACGTGCAGCTAAATCGTTTTGAGCGGCATTGCGCGCCGCCGACTCGACGAGCTTGGCTTCGTCATCTTTGCGCTCCAGCTGCGCACGCAAATTGTCGATCTCGCGCTGGAGTTCGGCATTCTCCTTTTGAGCGTTGGCTCGTGCCTCTACCGCCGCGCGCTGGCTTGCACTCTCGCGCTCTGCGGCAGCGCCCTCGAGCTTGGCACGCAGCTCGGCGAGCTCAGCATCGCGCTTGGCAACCTCTTGTGCCAGCTGTTGAGCTGCAGCGTTCTTCTGCTCGGTAAGCTGAGCGTTGCGCTGGGACTCTGCCTTTTGCAAGGCAGCCATCGAACGCGAGCGCTCAAGCTCCAGCGCTTGCTCGCCCTCGCGCTGGACCGCCTTCACACGCTCATCCAGGTCGCGCGAAAACTCGGCATTGCGCACTTGCTTGACGATATCCGCATAGCCGGATGCATCGACCTTAAATACTTCGCCACAATGCGGGCACTTGATCTCGTTCATAGCAGCTCCTCGCTGGACGCAAATTTCAACCGCCTACACTCTACCGCGCCGCACGGACAAAAAAGGTGCCCCCACCATAATGGCAACGGCGCCAGAACCGCCACAAAGGTGCCCGTCCCCTTTGTGGCGTTTTGTGTGACGGTTCGAGAATTACAGTCCAAAGAAGCTTAGGATTTGGTCACGGCTTACGGGCTTGCACTCGTTGGCATCGAGGCCGACATCGTAGCGAAAGATAGGACGTTCGCGATCGCGGTTGCGCGTATTGGTGCGGTCTCCCCTGCTGTGGATATGCCCGTGCAGCATGATGGCGCCACGTGCCTTGCCATTCCAGCTGAGCATGGGGTAGTGGCTCATAACCAGACGATGACCCTTGGCATAGCCGGGGGCAATCTCCAGGTAATCGCGCACGTCTTCCCAAATCTGCGGCACGTCGGGATCTTCCCAGTCGCCGTCATGGTTACCACGGATGAGCGTCACGTTCTGGCATTCGATGCGCTCGCGCAGGCGCACGGCATCCGCTAGGGGCAGACGATAGGTAAAGTCGCCCAGAATATAGAGGCGGTCGTCCGCAGCCACGCACTCATTGATGGCATCGATGACCTTGCGGTTCATCTCCTCAACCGAGCCAAACGGTCGGTCCATGTCGTGCAAGATATTCGTGTCGCCCAGGTGCAGGTCGGCGGTAAACCACATCATCGTCTCAGTCCTCATTTCGCAACGCGTCCAACTCGTGCTAAGTATACAGACGCAGCGATGCGGCAGTTACCCAAAGAGCCCGCCAAACAGTCCGCGACGGCGCTTGTCTTTCTTTTTCGACGCATCACCCTGAGTTTTCTTGTCCTGTCGCATCTTACGGTCCTGCTCCAGCTCATCGTCGTCGAGTAGCATATCCCACTCAAACGAATCGTCCGTCAAATCGAACAGGTCGTCGTCATCAAACATGGCAGCCTCCCTTACCGATTAGCGGGCATCCACCACATAGAGGCCAACGCGCACCTGGTGCCAAGGGCTGCGCTCGGGGGCAACCTGTTGCACGCGGGCCTCAAATACGTCCTCGTGGCCGTAATACATCATCAAGGACAGCGGGCCGACCTCGTTTCCCGGAACATAGCCAAGTTTGGTCTTGCCATAGTAGATCGCGACCGCCTCGGGATCATGGGGATTATCGCGCTCGGCGCACAGCGTCAGTTTATCGCCCACTTTAAGATCGCCTAGGACCAAAGCGCCGTCGGCATATTGAAATCCCGCAATGTGAAACGACAGAAGAACACGTGAAGGCTCGTACATGGCAACTCCCCTAACGGCCGGATAAACCGGCGTTTAACCTTATTGAGAAGTCTACGGGTCCGTGCGGACACAAATTCATCCTGTCTGCGTCTTTTCGACCGTTTGTCCCTACGCCATCTGATTTTAATGCACAAACATGCGCACGAATTTGTGCTTCCAGTTTGCGTAAGGGGCATAGCGGAATGGCACGTCCAGCCACGTTGCCTTGTTCACGATGCTTTTCTTGTGGCTAAACGTATCGAAGCTCTCGCGTCCATGGTACTGCCCCATACCGCTCGCTCCCATGCCGCCAAAGCCCATATGGCTCGTAGCCAGATGCATGATCGTGTCGTTGACGCAACCGCCACCAAAGGGCACGTAACGCACAAAGCGCTGCTGAACCTCACGGTCCTGGCTAAAGATATACAGGGCCAGCGGCGTCGGACGATCCGTAATAAACGTCTCGGCCTCGTCTAGGCTCTCAAACGTCAGCACCGGCAAGATGGGCCCGAAAATCTCCTCCTGCATCACGGCGTCATCGGGGGCCACGCCGTCCAAAATTGTCGGCTCAATCTTGAGCGAAGCCTCGCGCGCAGCACCTCCAAGCACGACCTTATCGGGATCGATTAGCCCATGCACGCGCGCAAAATGCTTGGCATTGACGATATGCCCGTAATCCTCGTTGTCGAGCGGATGCTCGCCAAACATACGGCGCGCCTCTTCCTTGATGAGGCCCAGCAACTCGTCGTGCACGCGCGTATCGACCAGCAGGTAGTCGGGCGCCACACAGGTCTGCCCCACGTTGAGCCATTTACCAAAGGCGATACGCCGTGCCGCAACCTTCAAGTTTGCCGTCGCATCCACGATGCAGGGACTCTTTCCACCCAGCTCAAGCGTCACGGGCGTAAGGTTTTTACTTGCGCGCTCCATGACGAGCTTGCCGACCGGAACGCTACCAGTAAAGAAGATCTTGTCCCAGCACTCATCGAGCAGCGCTTCGTTCTCGGCGCGCCCGCCCTCGACAACTGTCACCAGGCACGGATCAAATGCCTCTTCGCAGATCTGCTTGAGCACCGCACTCGATGCTGGAGCATAGGCGCTCGGCTTGATGACCACAGTATTGCCCGCGGCAAGGGCGCCGGCGAGCGGCTCGAGCGTTAGCAAAAACGGGTAGTTCCACGGGGCCATGATGAGCGTGACGCCATAGGGCACGGCTTGCGTTTTGCACACACTCACGGCGTTGGCAAGGTCGCACGGACGCAGGCGCGGACGACTCCATCGAGCCACATGCGCGATCTGATGACGAATCTCGGAAAGCGACGTGCCGATCTCGCACATATACGCCTCGTCATGCGACTTTCCCAAATCGGTCTTGAGCGCATGGGCAATATCGGCCTCGTGGGCCCGCACCGCATCGCGTAAACTCACGAGCGCACGACGTCGAGCATCGACATCAAACGTGGCGTGCGTCTTAAAGTAGACGCGCTGGTCTCCGACAATGCGCGCAATTTCCTCGGTATTCATGGACCCTCCTAGTTCTCGCCCTCAAACATACCACCCGCGTCAACCTCGTACATGCGCATCAGCTCCAAACGGTCCATCAAAAGTGGAACGGGGTACAGCGGATTGGCCTCGGCATCGGCATGCGCCGCCATCTCGGGAATGTTGGAGCGGCGAATGCCCGTCACATATTTGGGAATGTCCAAGGCGGCGTTCATTCGATCGACCCGATCGATAAAGGCCTCGACGGCATGCGTCAGGGCGCCCATGCCCGTCTGCCCCGTAATGGAGGCGGGCAGACCGCGCGTGAACTCGGGGTCGTGCACCGCAAAGCGCGGGATAAGCACAAAGTCGTTAATGGGGTACTTGTAGTGCGTCTCGTCATCGGTGATAACCGCCGCGAGCGTGACTTCGCTTCCCGTACCGGCGGTATTGGGAACCGCAATAAGCAGCGGCAGGAGACGGTGGACGCGCAGCAGGCCGCGCATCTTGTTGATGGGCTTGTTTGGCTGCGCGATGCGTGCTCCCACGCCCTTGGCACAGTCCATGGCCGAGCCACCGCCAAAGCCGATAATGGCCTGGCAGGCGCTCTCTCTCAGCATGCTCCAGAATGCGTGGCTCGGTATAGGGCAGCACCGGCAATGCGATGCGAAAAACCGTTTGATACGTTCGGCACCAGGCGCAGCGGGCTAGATGCATAAAGGAAACTCCCTCATTTGTTGATTGGTCAACATTTGTTCGACCGATTGTACTCATCAGAGGTCGCAGGCGGCCTGCCAATCGTTAATCAATCAACATCTTCATCTCTCAAAATTGTTTTATCAAAAATCATTCCTAATAGGCTTCACATTTTGTTGCATTTATGGATAATAGAACTCGTCAAGACGCACGTCCGGAGAGGGCCCTTACGGGATCGGACAAGCGCCCCATCGCCATCCATCGAAAGGATCGAATCATGAAATTTGTTTGCCCCGTTTGCGGTTATGTGGAAGAGTTCGACGGCGACCAGCTGCCCGAGGATTTTAAGTGCCCCCAGTGCGGCGTTCCCGGTTCTCGTTTCCTGAAGCAGGAGGAGGGCAAGCTCGAGTGGGCTGCCGAGCACGTCGTGGGCGTCGCCAAGATGGAGGGCGTCTCCGAGGACATCGTTGCCGACCTGCGCGCCAACTTTGAGGGCGAGTGCTCTGAGGTCGGTATGTACCTGGCCATGGCTCGCGTCGCCCATCGCGAGGGCTATCCCGAGATCGGCCTATACTGGGAGAAGGCTGCCCACGAGGAGGCCGAGCACGCCGCCAAGTTCGCCGAGCTCCTGGGCGAGGTCGTGACCGACTCCACCAAGAAGAACCTCGAGATGCGCGTTGAGGCCGAGAACGGCGCCACCGCCGGCAAGACCGATCTTGCCAAGCGTGCCAAGGCCGCTGGCCTCGATGCCATCCACGACACCGTGCACGAGATGGCTCGCGACGAGGCCCGCCACGGCAAGGCTTTCGCCGGCCTGCTCAAGCGCTACTTCGGCTAAGCCAACCGCCTGAGAGATAATCTCTAACTTTAAAGGGCCCGAACCGCATGGTTCGGGCCTTTTTTCGTGTCTCATGAGCTCGTTAACGCCCTGAAATAGGGCCACTTTCGGCATCGACTTCTCGTCAAAAACTAAGTGAGTAGACTTTTTGGAACTTGCCGAGCAGACCATCCATATTGCTCTATAAAGCCGCAGGTAAATGACTTGTTGCAAAATGGCCTGGTCGCCATCACGCCAAAAGTCTACTCACTTAGATCCGCGCTGTCCACGATCGAGCTGTTTTGTGTCCAATGGACATCTTTCCGTCGAGTGCTCCCAATTTTGTCCAGTCAACGAATAGTTCAGACCGGAGTAATGCCTCAACCCTTTGCTCATCCGAGCTTTTATCGCGATATTCAACATCGAGCATCCTGCATACGGCCTTAACGATCGCACGGAATCTATCCTCATCGGATATCTGTCCGTGTGTCAGGAGAAGCACGTCGTAGCCCATGGCTTGAAGCGCCGTCATGCGGTCAGCGTCACGCAAGCCATCCCCCGCGCGCCCGTGCGAGGCCTTTCCCTGACATTCAATGGCCACCTGTCGCCTCCCGTCCGGCGAGGAAAGAAGTAGATCGATATATACGCGGGTCTTTCCTACAATCGCTCGAGCACTTGTGCTTAGCATCACTTTGACATTGAGCTCTATGCCGCAAAACCCTTCGCCTCCCAGGGCTCGCGGCAGTCCAAGCAACAAATACGCCTCGACCTCAAAAGGCGAAGCGGCACCCAATGGAACGAGTTGCGACACCGCCATAAATCGATTGCCGTAACGCATCCCGCAAACATCTGAACAAAAACGGTCAAGGTCCCCATCCAAAACCAAAGCGTCGCGACGCCACAAATTTGAGGCGCCGCCGCCCTCGGACGGGCAGCGCACCCAACCCAACGTTGTCGAAATCGTACCCGAATCAATTGCACGCGAAAGCTCCACCTCAAGTGCCGCCGGCAGAGCGCATACCGCAAACAAGCCGCACATCTCCGCCAATACCAGAAGAAGTTGGAGATCCGTCAGATGTCGAGACATGATAAATGCCGTCAGTAGAAGAGACGTGACCAAAAATCCATGCTCCGTTTCCAGCACGGATTCCCTGGGGGGTTCACCAAGAAACAGCCGCTGCCTAATGTTGGCAGGGCAAGTCCGTTTGTTTCTCGTCCGAACCAATGTATACAACGGAAAACCGAGCGCGACCGCAGCCGTCGGGTTGCGGACGAGGTCATATCGCTGCCGGTCTTCATCCGGCCGCGGAAGCGGAGGACACAAAGCGCGGACTTGAGGGGGCAAACGCCAGTACCTAAAAGCCGATATGTCACAAAGTAGATCCTTCATAGGCACAGGAAAGCACGAATTTCAACCCAGTCGGTCTCTCATTGGAGCGAACGCACCAAAAATGGCGCCGAACGAACTGCAAAGTTTTCAACAGCCCTCCCCAACTGGCCAAAAGCTTACCGAGAACTGGACGAAGCCCTGTTGGAAACCCCACTTTTTTTCTCATGCGGAAGCTTTGCGCGGCAAGTGAGTAGACTTTTTGGAACATCCCGAGCAGACCGATGATCCCACTTCTCAAAACCACAGGTAGATAGCTTGTTACAAAACTGTCTGGTCGCCAAAGTGCCAAAAGTCTACTCACTTAGGTTACAGAGTGCCCCATTAGCTGCGATTCCAGGGTATTAAGCACCTCCGGACTCAGGTCGTCATACTGGACAAGAATTTGAGTTGAGTTTTCTGGGACAGATGCGCCATCGGCACACCAATAACAGTTACTGATATCGATAAAAGGGATGCTCGAGCGCGTGAGGGCCTGCGCAAAAGAGCTTCCGCCCGTTCCCCGCTCCGCAACCACGGTGCAGTAAAGGCCTGCGTCTGCATGCTCGATCGAAACCTCTCCTGCTGGAAACGCATTCCGTACAAGCGCCGCCAGGCCATCACGCGCCTCACGAGCACGAACGCGCACGCGGTTCACATGTCGCTCGTAATCACCCGATTCCAGCAAACGAGCCAAAGCGACCTGGTCGACAGAGCTCACCGACGAGGCGTAGAAACCAAGGTTGCACCTAAACCGCTTCATCAGCTTATCGGGCAACACCATGTACGCTAGACGCAACGCCGATGAAAGGCTCTTTGAAAACGTGTTGGTGTAGATGACCGATTGAGCGGCATCAATCGAAGCAAGCGCGGGAATCGGCTTGCCGGCCAGACGAAACTCGCAATCAAAGTCATCTTCGATGAGATATCGACCTGGTCGCTCGGCGGCCCAGCTCAGCAGCGCATAGCGACGCGCAATGCTCGTCACAAGGCCGGTCGGATACTGATGGGACGGCATCAGGTGAAGGACATCGGTCCCCGTTTTCTGCAGAGCGCTCAAGTCTACGCCCTCATCATCCAACGGGATATGTCGAACTTTGCAACCCATAGCCTGATAGATGCGCGTTAGGCGCAAATAGCCCGGGTCCTCAACGGCATACACCTTGTCGGCGCCAAGCAACTGAACCAACATGGTATCGAGCAGCTGGGCGCCTGCGCCGATAACAACGTTGTTGGGGTCGACATTCATGCCCCTTGTCCCGCGCAGATGGTGGGCAATTGCGCGTCGTAGCCGAGTGGTGCCCTGTGCCGGTGCGGTCGAAAAGATTTCGCGCTCGTCTTCGGATGCCAGCGTCGCCCGCAGCGCGCTTTGCCAAAGCCGCGCCGCCTCCAAAGCAGAAGGAGAAAGTGCATCGAATCGCTCGACCTGTCCGTTGACATCATGCGCGCCGGAACCCGCAGAGACGGCATCCCGGTCGATGCCCTCTGCAGCCGAAGCCAAAACCGGTGCATCCGGAAGCTCGCAAGCGTAGTAGCCACGACGCGGCATTGAGCAAATATAGCCCTCGGCAAGTAACTGGCTATATGCATTCTCGATGGTAATGACACTGATTCCCAGATGATTGGCAAAGGCGCGCTTAGACGGAAGATGCTCCCCCGCCGCAATGCGTCCAGCAACGATATCATCTCGAATTTGCTGGTAAATATACTCATAGAGCGATGCGTCGCCGCGTTTTTCCAAATTGTAGTCAAGCATGAGTTTGTCACCTGACCTTATTGAGTCATTCAATCTGGTATTAGTCTGGCCTTATTATTATCTCTAAAACTGAGTATTTCGCCATACCCAGCTCCCCGATAGGATGTTCCGTCAAGCAATGCACATGCCAACCAAGGGAGCAACCATGGCAGAACAGACCAGCAAGGCAGATCGCGTCAAACTCAATCGCGAGCTCGCGCAGATGCTCAAGGGCGGCGTCATCATGGACGTCACCACGCCCGAGCAGGCACGCATCGCCGAAGAGGCGGGCGCCTGCGCCGTCATGGCACTCGAGCGCATCCCGGCCGACATCCGCGCCGCAGGCGGCGTCTCACGCATGAGCGACCCCAAGATGATCAAGGGCATCCAAGAGGCCGTCTCCATCCCCGTTATGGCCAAGTGCCGCATCGGCCATATTGTCGAGGCGCAGGTCCTGCAGGCCATCGAGATCGATTACATCGACGAGTCCGAGGTTCTCTCCCCTGCCGACGACGTCTATCACATCGACAAGACCCAGTTTGACGTGCCGTTTGTCTGCGGCGCCCGCGATCTGGGCGAGGCGCTGCGCCGTGTTGCCGAGGGCGCCACGATGATTCGCACCAAGGGTGAGCCGGGTACGGGCGATGTCGTCCAGGCCGTGCGTCACATGCGCAAGATCCAAAAGCAGATCCGCGATGTTGTTGCCCTGCGCGATGACGAGCTCTTTGAGGCAGCCAAGCAACTGCAGGTTCCGGTCGAGCTGGTGCGCGAGGTCCACGCCACGGGCAAGCTTCCCGTCGTGAACTTTGCCGCTGGCGGCGTAGCGACTCCCGCCGACGCCGCGCTGATGATGCAGCTGGGCGCCGAGGGCGTCTTTGTGGGATCGGGCATTTTTAAGAGCGGCAACCCGGCCAAGCGCGCCGCCGCCATCGTCAAGGCCGTGGCAAACTTCACCGATGCCAAACTCATCGCCGAGCTTTCGGAGGACCTGGGCGAGGCCATGGTGGGCATCAACGCCGACGAGATCGAGATTATCATGGAGGAGCGCGGGCGCTAGTCCGGCAGAAAGGATCGCCCATGAGCGATTATGCAGACCAAACGGTCGCCGTGCTGGCGGTCCAAGGCGCTTTTGCCGAGCACGAAGCAAGACTATCCGAGCTGGGCGCACACTGTATTGAGCTGAGGCAGGCGGCCGATTTGCAGCAGAACTTTGACCGTCTGGTACTTCCCGGCGGCGAGTCCACCGTTCAGGGCAAGCTACTTGCCGAACTCGATATGCTCGAGGATCTTCGTACCCGCATTGTTGAAGGCATGCCTGTACTGGGAACTTGTGCCGGTCTGATTCTGTTGGCGCGCGACCTTGCCGCCCACGATGACAAGGGGACACCGCGCTTGGCAACCATGGATATACTCGTTGAGCGCAATGCCTATGGCAGGCAGCTCGGCAGTTTTCGCACCAAGGGGCAGGTAGGCGGTATCGACGGTGAAGTGCCGTTAACGTTTATCCGCGCACCCCGCATCGTCGAGGTGCACGGCAATGCCGAGGCCTTAGCGAAAGTCGATGGCCGCATCGTCGCCGCCCGTCAAGACAATCAGCTCGGCGTTACCTTCCACCCCGAGCTCGACGACGACACCCGCCTCCACGAGCTCTTCCTCCAAATGTAGGCAGAAAACAAACGAACGTGGATTTTCGGACGCATAGCAAATGAGAGTGGAAATCCCCCACTTTGAGCTTGGATGCAGGCTCAAACCGGGAGATTATCCACTCTCATGCTATGTAGTCGTTGGGGACGTTCTCAACGACTACATTGCGATAGACGGCCACGTTTGCCCAGATAATACCGACCAAAATAAACCTGTCCCTTTTTGGCAGGTTTGGATCAAGGCAACGCCGATGTTTTGGCAACGACAGCGAAAACCCGTACACGCGAGCAAGGTGCCTTGAAACGAGGCGGCATTGACCTTTTGGTCATGCCGCCGAAGTTGAAAGGCAGATTGCCGCTCTGGCGGGCTTGCAGCGTCGGCCCGTTACGGCGTTTGGTAAAACGCCGTAACTAAAAACGGTTGCCGCGGAAGCCACCGCCGTTGCGGCCGCCACGGTCGCCGCCTCGACCGCCGCGGTCGCCGCCACGGTTGCCGCCGAAGCCGCCACGGTTGCCACCGCGGTCGCCATAGCCACCACGGTTGCCGCCAAAGCCGCCGCGACCGCCACGATCGCCGCCACGGTCACCAAAGCCGCCACGGCCACCGCGACCACCACGGTCGCCGCCACGGCCACCGCGGTCGCCAAAGCCGCCGCGACCGCCACGATCGCCGCCACGGCCACCACGGTCGTCACGGCCGCCGCGAGGGCCGCGATCCTCGTCCAGACCCATGGCGACGAGCGGAGCGATAACCTTATCGAGCGCGGCCATCAGCTCGGTGGCCTCCTCGTAAGAAAGCTCGGGCAGGAGCTTCTCCTTCTTGTTGGCAAGCTCGACCAGGCCCTCAGCGGCATCCTCGGCAGCGAAGACGACGATCTTGCGCATATCGCCCTCGGCGTTGTCGATGCGGCCGACCAGATCGGCAGCCTCGGCCTCGGCCATCAGGCCATCGAGCTCACGAAGGCGCATGCCCAGCAGATCGGACATTTCCTTCTGCTCCATCTTGGGCTTGAGGTCAAGGAGCTTGATGGCGCGCTCGATGTTCGCCATACGCTCGGCCTTGGCCTCCTCCTCCTTGGAAATAGCAAAGCGACGGCTACGCAGCAGGCGGGCGGCCTTCTGCATCTTGTCCATCAGCTCTTCGTCATCGTAATCAACGGCGGCCTCGACAACCTCGGCCTCCTCCTCGGCGGAAACCTCGTCAGCAGCCTCAACCTCGGTAGCTTCGGTCTCCACGGTCTCGACTGCCTCGACCTCGGATGCCATGGTCTCGTTCTCGGTCTCGTTCATGATCTTTTCGTTCTCGGACATGAGACTCCTTCTTGGCCCTCTCGGGCATCATCGCCCCATTCGCGGGGCCCGTCGCGCACTCTTTGCGCTTTAAACATTCATGCCTCTCGGCAAAACGTCCCTTAGTTTATGGTGTCGCCATCCAATCTAGCTGCAGAATCTATATGCACACATTAATGCGACATGTCGCGGTATCATGGCCTGAACCAAACGTGTCCACCTTAAGGAGCCCGCCATGATTAAGCCCATCATGAAATCCGAGTTCTTTTTGCGCCTGCCTTCCGAAGACGCAGGGCCCGACGATGCCGTGATCGGGCAGGACCTCCTGGATACGCTCCACGAGCATGAGCACGAGTGCGTGGGGCTCGCCGCCAACATGATCGGCGTGCGCAAACGCATCATCTGCGTAAAGGACGGCAACAGGACGCTCCTGATGTACAACCCTCAAATTCTTGAGCAGGTCAATGCCTATCAGACCAGCGAAGGATGCCTCTCGCTGATCGGCGAGCGTCCCTGCACCCGCTATCGTCGCATTAAGGTGGAGTATTTGGACGAGAACTTCGTCCACCGCATCAAAAACTTCTCGGGCTACACCGCCGAGATCATCCAGCACGAAATCGACCACTGCAACGGCGTCGTTATATAGTTCCGCGAGTCAAGGAAAATGATCTGTTTTCCTCCGTCCCCTTTGGATCATGGTAACGACGCAGGCTGAGCACACGACAGCGAGCGAGCCGCATTTATATAAGTTCCGCCGTTCTACCGAACGGCGGACCACTTGACGCTGCGCGAGTCGCATTCACGCCAATCTGACGTTCAATTTCGAGGGCGCGACCAGAAGGTCAGCGCCCTCTCATTTCACGTCACCTTGGCGTAAATGCGGCTCGCTCGCTGTCGTATGTCTATCCTGCGACGCCTCGATTCTTGCGGCGGCAGATACCTAATCCCCTACGCTTGGCGGTAGTGATCAAAGAAATCGGCGAGGTCTTCGAGCGACTCTTTGAGCACTTCCATGCGCGGCAGGTACACGATGCGGAAGTGGTCGGGCTCAGCCCAGTTGAAGCCGCCGCCACGCGTGATGAGGATCTTCTTCTCGTGCAGCAGGTCGAGGGCAAACTGCTCGTCATCGGTGATGTTGAACTTTTTAACATCCATCTTGGGGAAGATATAAAACGCCGCACGCGGCTTGACCACCGAGATGCCGTCGATCTTGCTGAGCGCCTCATACACAAAGTTGCGCTGCTCATAGACACGACCGCCGGGGCGGATGTAGTCGTTAACCGACTGATGGCCGCCAAGCGCCGTCTGGACGATCGACTGGGCCGGCACGTTGGAGCACAGGCGCATGTTGGAGAGCATGTTGATGCCCATGATGAAGTCGCTCATGCAGCGCTGGTTGCCCGAAAGCACCATCCAGCCAATGCGATAGCCCGCGATCATATGCGACTTGGACAGGCCGCTAAACGTAATGCAGGGCAGGTCGGGGGCGAGCGATGCAATGGAGACGTGCTCGTAGCCGTCCATGCACAGGCGGTCATAGATCTCGTCGGCAAAAATCATGAGCTGGTGCCTGCGCGCGATCTCAACGATGCCCTCGAGCACCTCGCGCGGATAGACCGAGCCCGTGGGGTTGTTGGGGTTGATGATGACGAGGGCCTTGGTCGCGCTCGTGATCTTGGACTCCATATCCTGCAGATCGGGATACCAATCGGCCTGCTCATCACACAGATAGTGCACGGGATGTCCACCGGCAAGAGTTGCGCACGCCGTCCA
This sequence comes from Collinsella sp. HCP3S3_E11, assembly GCF_052067375.1. Classification (NCBI taxonomy): domain Bacteria; kingdom Bacillati; phylum Actinomycetota; class Coriobacteriia; order Coriobacteriales; family Coriobacteriaceae; genus Collinsella; species Collinsella sp. HCP3S3_E11. The sequence continues at coordinate 23,846 of NZ_JBQHQI010000019.1, forward strand.
CAGCGGATAATCGGGGCTGGGAATCAGAATCTCGTCGCCATTGTCGAGCAGCGCGTTCATCGAAAGCTGAATGAGCTCGGACACGCCGTTGCCCGTGTAGATATGTTCCATCTGAACATTGGGCAGGCCCTTGATCTGCGAATACTGCATGATCGCCTTGCGCGCAGAGAACAGACCGCGCGAGTTGGAATAGCCTTCGCAGTCGGGCAGCTGCTGGCGCATGTCCTTAATGACCTCATCGGGCGTGCGGAAACCAAAGGGCGCCGGATTACCGATGTTGAGCTTGAGGATGCACTCGCCTTCGTCCTCCATACGGGCTGCCTCGTCGACAACGGGGCCGCGCACGTCATACAGAACGTTCTCGAGTTTGGTGGATTTAGAAAAAGTACGCATGGTGGTGCTCCTTGCAATTTGATCTGAGGGATGGGGTTCGGGCTTGGAAACGTTGTGGGTCGATGATGTCTCGCCTTGATCGGCGTCACCGGCGAGCAGCCAGGTAACATCGACCTCCAAAATGCGGGCGAGTAGCTCTGCCACATCGCGCCGCGGAATCGTCTTGCCGCTCACATATTGGCTCATCTGACTCTTGCCGAGTTTTTTGCCGAGCATCTCCGATGCGCGGATTACGTCCGACTGGCGAACGTCGCGATCGGACATAGCCTGTCGCAGACGATCGCTAAACGTCTCTTGGGTCACAGGAACCTCCTTGCTGGCAAAGTTCAATTTATAGAACACGAATTGAACCAAAGTTCAATTTAGCAAGCAGTATAGCGCCGTGCTATTTCTAAAAGTTCAATTTCAAAAATAACATGACCCAAACCTCAAGATTTATCCCAAGGCGGTAACGACGTGCGCCCATTTAGAGGTATTCGAGAAAACGGGCGGCGGCAAGCGAAACATCGGCCGTTCGATATATGGCGTTGATCTGCCGATGGGGATGCCCTTCGAGCGGACGCACGGCAACATCGAACTGACAGCGGCGCATGATGAGCGCGGGAAGAATGCTCACACCCAGGCCGTCCTCGACCATAGCCATAATCGCATAGTCATCCCAGGTCGACAGTTTTGAGTGCACTGCCAGTCCCGCCCGACGAAACAGCGGCGTAATCTCGTCATCGGTGCCGCGTTCTAGCAGAATAAACTGCTCGTTGGCCAAGTCGGCAAGAGAGACGACCTCCGCCGTGGCAAACAACGAGCCTGACGGCACTACCGCCATTAACTCGTCACGCACCAAAGGCAGCGATGTCATGCCGTTTTCTCGGGGCTCACGAGGGATAAAGCCCAGATCGCAGCGACCCTCTGCCACCCATTGTTCAATCTCTGAATAGTCGCCCATCAGCAACTCGTAATCGACGTCTGGATGATCAGCACGAAAACGCGCAATCACCGGCGGCAGCACGTGGGTCGCCACGCTCGAAAACGTACCGATGCAGATTTTGCCGCGCATGAGCCCGCGCATCTCATCCACCCGTCGCTGCAAGCGAACGAATTCCTCGCAGAGCGCCTCGACAGCCGGCATGACCTGCCGCCCGTCGGCAGAAAGAGCAACACCTTCACGACTGCGGTCGAGTACCTTAAAGCCCCAATCGGCCTCAAGATCGGCCACCATGCGGCTCACGCCCGATTGCGAGTAGCTCAGGCGCTCGGCAGCACGCGTAAAGCTTCCAGCGCGCACGGTCTCCAGCAGCACCTGCATCTTTTGAATATTCGTTTCCACGACATGCCTCCACCCTTGCATGAGTTTTTGTCATGTTTTCCATGCATTATATTCGCTTTTCTTCTAAAGCCAGTTCACCCATAGTGAGCATGCACAGATATAGAGGGGACGGCAGCGCATGAACAACGGATTGATTACGTATTTAGCAGCATTGTTGTTGTTTGGCTCCAACGGCATCATCGCTGCGGCCATCGCACTCCCGAGCTCCGATATCGTGCTGCTGCGCACTTTTCTGGGAGCCCTTTCGCTTGTCGCCATCCTCGCCATTACCCAGCGCCATAAGCTGCAGGCGCCTTCTCGCCCCCGCGAAGCCGCAGCCCTCCTCCTCTCGGGAGCCGCGCTGGGCGCCAGCTGGATTTTTCTGTTCCGCGCTTATCAGACGATCGGCGTCGGCGTTTCTTCGCTGCTGTACTACTGCGGCCCCATCATCGTCATGGCCCTCTCGCCGTTTATCTTTGGCGAAAAACTAACCGGTGGCAAAATCGCCGGGTTTATCGCAGTCGCCTGCGGCGCTTTTCTCATTGCAGCGCAAGGTCTAGGCGGCAATATGCCCATTGCGGGCATCGTCTGCGGAATCGCCTCGGCCTTCTGTTATGCATTGATGGTCATCGCCAGCAAGGGCGCGCCGCACATCGAAGGCCTCGAGAACTCCGCGCTCCAGGTGAGCGCCGCCTTTGTGACCGCGCTGGTCCTTACACTCGTCACCCAAGGCACCCCCTCATTCCTGTCCGCCAGCATCGCCGCAACCATCGATTGGCGCGCCGTCGCTATGCTCGGCGTCGTCAACACCGGCATCGGTTGTCTGCTCTACTTTAGCGCCGTCGCCAAACTGCCCGTGCAGACCGTCGCCGTCGTCGGCTACCTCGAGCCGCTTTCGGCCGTCGTGTTCTCGTCCGCCCTTTTGGGCGAAGTCATAACACCGGTCCGCCTGATGGGCGCCGTGCTTATCATCGGCGGCGCGATCTTTTGCGAACTCGCCGGTAAACGCTCAGGCGCCAAGACCGGTATCGCTCAGGCAGCACGCGTCTAAAAGTTCCCTCTTCAGTTTCAAAGCAGGGGCGCGTCCGCGGTTATTACATTGCAGCAAAGCCATACAGCGGATGCGCCCCTGTTTTGAAATGCTACCTGCGTACATAAATAATCCTCAGCTGGGGATTATTGTCTAATATTACCCGATGTGCCAAACAACTCTTGTATGTATAAAGACGGCATAAAAGTTATCTGTCCAAGACAGATAACCGGATGTCCAAGGGAGTCCACGTGGCGCACGCCAAACTGGAGGCAAACCTCCAAGACCAGCACGGTCAAGTACGTGGTAATCGCCATGAAGGCCGACAACCACAACGAGGGCGGCATCTTCGCCCTGTTTAGCCTGGTGCGCAAAGTGGCGCCGTGGCTGATCCTACCTGCCATGATCGGCGGCGCGGCGCTGCTCGCCAATAACTCCAGCTCGAGGTTCAGATCGAGGAAGCCGAGGAAATGGATGTCGGTATCTTCTCGGACGAGCTTGGCAACGGCAACGAAGCCGGTAGGGACATGAACGTCGACCCCACCGAGCTGCTCGGGAGCGTCACCGATACGCCCAAACAGCAACAGCTCGACGGCCTCGAGAGCGAACAACTCAACGATGCCAACTTCTAACGACGTCGCGCGTCGACGACAGCGGCCCTGCGCCTCACAGGAGGCGCAGGGCCGCTTTGCATTGCAGTAAAACCGCCGGCTACGAACGACGCGGCTCGGGAACCACGAGCCTATCGGGGCTCGCGCCCTCGGCATCCATCAGGCTCACGTAGCGAATCGACGGATCCTCATACGTTGAGTAATAGTAATTGCCCGTGCGCGCGCTAAAGCATCCGGTGTAGATAGTCTTCTCGAACTTGCCGTCACCCATCTTGGACGCACCCTCGATCATCGCCACCCCCTCGAGCGAGCGGAACATGCGAATGACGTTCTCGGCCTCGCTGTCTTTTTGCGGGTAATTGGCATTGAGGTATGCCGCCTTTACAAAACGGCTCGGCGAATAGCAGTCACCCGGAATACCGCGCATGCCGGCACCCGCGCCATAGGGCTTGAGCTCGGCGCCACGCCATGTCGCCGTCTGAGGAAAATCGCTTGTGGCGGTGATATAGGTGCGCAGGTTTTCCATGTGCCACGGGAAGGTCGGCTGATTGGCAAGGGTGTCGACCGGATCGTCGTATACATGCAGACCGTCAGCCATCATCTCGACCACGATGCTGCGCCGGCTGTCGCCGATAATCCAATGGAGCAGCGACACACCCAGCCCCTCTCCGGCAGATTTGGCAACAATCACCGTGTCGCGCAGCGCAGCCTCGACCTCGTCGACCGTCGAGAACGTCGCTGCCACCCACAGGGGAAACTCATAGGCCGCGATATTGGTCTTGCCATCAACCGGGTCCTCGGCATACTCGGCATAACCGGGAAAGTTGAGCCCTGCCACAGCCAGACCCGCATCGTTACCACAGTCGAAAAACATAGGATAGTTCTTGTAATCGATGCACATGCCGATTACCGCGTGTGCCGCCGACGCATCGTCGATAAACGAATACGGGATATGGAACCCGCGGGGCATCACGCGAACCTGTTGGCCGTAGCTAAAGCTCCAGTCGAGGTTGCGACCCAGATACATGTTGCCGGAATTATCGGTAAATCGAATGCTCGTGCACATGGCGCCTCCTAGCCATACGTCCTTGTTAAGCTCATTGTTACCAAACAAATAGGCGCTAAACACAAAAGCCCGGACATGACAATAACGTCACGCCCGGACCACACAAGCAAGATAAACTCAACCAAGTCAACCTCGCAGGTCGTCTAAGGAGTCAAAATACCGCAGATTGCCACGAAAGAGGAGCGAAGCGTACTTAAGGTACGCGAGCGACGATTGAGCGGCAAGGTGCGGTACTTTGGTCCCCTTAGACCAACTTTCCAAGACAGTGATCGATCATATGCTGGATCATCTGTGCCTCAAAGCCCGTGTAGTCGCGGCGGCACTCCTTCATCTTGCCGTCGACGATCTGGTCAAAGGCAACCTTGCACTTGATATAGCGCGTAGACTTGGTGATTTCGTCGTGCGTCAGGCAGCTCTCCTCCATCTTGCTGGCGCCCAGGCCAAACACCAGACGGGGGTTGTAGAGCACGTGGGGCTCGCCGGCGTCGTCCAGATAGACGCAGACCTTCTTGGTGACGCCAATCTGGTTGGCGGCAAGGCAGCCGGCGTCCTCGAGCGACTTGATGGTGTCGATCAGGTCCTGTGCGACCGACTCGTCCTCGACAGTCGCAACCTCGCAACGCTGGGACAGGATGGCCTCGTCGCGGCAGAGCTCTTTAATCATACGTTCCTCCAAAGAGTTCAATGTAACTGCTTAAGTATACGGTACCTACACATTTTCATGCGAAAAATACCGTCCGCCTGTTACAAAGCGCCGAACTTCAACATGCGAGAAGCATCGACCTTCCAAAGGCGATATAGTAGGTAAGTTCGTGTCAATCGGCCTAAACTCGGGGCCGAACAAGGAAAGGGTATGCATGGACGAACTTTTTCACGTCAGCGAGCGCAAGTCCACAATCGGGACCGAACTTCGCGCTGGACTGACAACATTCCTGGCGATGGCCTACATCATCGCCGTCAACCCTGCGGTGCTCTCGGGCGCTGGCATCGATGCGGGAGCGCTCGCCTGCGCCACCTGTCTGGGCGCCGGCATCATGACCATCTGCATGGGCATCTTCGCCAACCGCCCGCTCGCCTGTGCGTCGGGCTTAGGCGTCAACGCGATGATCGCTGGAATCACCACCACCGTCTGCGGCGGTGACTGGCACGTGGCCATGAGCGTCATCTTCCTTGAGGGCGTCGTCATCTTGCTGCTCGTGCTTTGTGGCCTGCGCGAGGCCATCATGGATGCCATCCCGGTTGTCCTGCGCCACGCCATCTCGGTGGGTCTGGGCCTGTTTATCGCCATGATCGGCCTGTGCGACGCCGGCATCATCACCGCTGGCGCCGGTACGCTCGTCGGCCTGGGCGACATCACCTCCCCCACCTTTATCGTCGGCATCATCTCCATCGTCGTGACGGTTGCCCTTGCTTCCCGCAACGTGCCGGGCTCGCTGCTCATCGGCATCATCGTCGCCGTTATCGCCGGTATCCCCCTAGGTGTGACCCATGCTCCGACCGGTATCATCGCGCCGCTCGACTTCTCGAGCATCGGTGGCCCCATCGCCGACGCCGGCGGCGTGCTCGCCATCGTCAAGGTCCTTACCGACCCCACGCTCCTCGTCATCTCGTTCTCGCTGCTCATGAGTGACTTCTTCGACACCATGGGCACCGCGATGGCCGTGGCCAAGCAGGGCGAGTTCCTCACCGACGACGGCAACGTCGAGAATATCAAGGAGATCCTGATCGTCGACTCCGCCGCCGCTGCTGTGGGCGGTTTTATGGGCGTCTCCTCCATCACCACCTTCGTCGAGTCCACCTCTGGCGCTGCCGACGGTGGCCGCACGGGCCTCACCTCCGTCACCACCGGCGTGCTGTTCCTTCTCGCCGCGTTCTTCTCCCCCATCGTCACCATCGTTTCCAGCGCCGCCACCTGCGGTGCTCTGGTCTACGTCGGCTACCTCATGATGAGCGAGGCCTCCGAGATCGACTGGTCCGACGTGTCGCAGGGTTTCCCAGCGTTCATGATTGTCGCCGGCGTGCCCTTTACCTACTCCATCTCTGCCGGCATCGGTCTGGGCTTTATCGCCTACGTGGTCGTCGCGCTCTTTAAGGGCGAGGCCTCCAAGATCAAGCCGCTCATGTGGATCGCATCACTCGCCTTCCTCGTCTACTTCTTTGTAGCGTAAGGGCAAAGCTGCCAAAGCAAAACCTCAAGGCGCAGAGTCGCATCAAGCGGCTCTGCGTCTTTCTTTTAGCGACGGTCCCTACGCCGACGTGCGACAATCGTATTTGTAGATGTCGAAATGCAGAGAGAAGCTTGTCATGGAAGCGCGTCAAAAGCAGATAACCATTCATTCAAAGCATGTCGAAAGCGCGCCCGTCATTTACCTTCCCGCGGTCATGGGTGACGGCACCGAGGTCTATAGCCGTTGTCTTGAGCTTGATTGCCCGCCATTCACCCTGGTCGCCATTGGCGAACTCGATTGGAATCGCGAGCTGAGTCCTTGGGAATGCGACGGAACCGTGCGCGATGCCGAGCCCTTTGGTGGACAGGCGTCCGAGTTTCTCGATGAACTGCTGAATCGGATAATCCCAGAGGTCGAGCCATCACTTCCCTGCCCGCCTACCTGGCGCGGCATTGCCGGTTACTCATTGGCGGGCCTCTTTTCGCTTTGGTCGCTCTGGCAGACCGATGCCTTTGACCGCGCCGCAAGCGCATCGGGGTCCCTATGGTTTCCCGGATTTCTCGATTACGCACACGGGCACACGATGTCAGCCGCGCCCAACGCCGTCTATCTATCACTCGGCAAAAAGGAGACCAAGACGCCCAACCGCATGATGCGGCACGTACTCGACGACACGCGCGCAATGGAGAAACTACTCGGCGGCCGAGGCATCCCCGCGACCTTCGAGCTCAACCCCGGTAACCACTTTGCCCAAACCGATGTGCGCATGGCCCGCGGCATACACTGGATACTGACGCATTAAAAATGGCGCCCACGCGTACGCACGGGCGCCATTTTTTTGATTTAGCTGAACACAACTACTACTCGACAGTCTCCTCGAGTTCAGAAACGGCGAACTCAAAGTCGTTGCCGGGCAGAATCGCGTTGAGCACGATGCCCACCAGCGAGCCCACGGCAAGGCCCGAAAGCGAAATCGTCACGCCGCCCAGCTCCAGCACGATGGCACCGGCGGCGCTGTAGGCAATGCCGAGTGAAAGCACGAGCACCAGAGCGGCCACCAGCACGTTGCGGTTGTTCTGGAAATCGACCTGGTTCTCGATGAGGTTACGGACGCCCACGGCGCTGATCATGCCATAGAGCACGAGCGACACGCCGCCGATAACGCATGCCGGCATGGCGGCGATCACGGCAGCGAACTTGGGGCAGAACGAAAGCACGATGGCGCAGCACGCGGCAATGCGAATCACGCGCGGGTCAAACACGCGCGTCAGGGCGAGCACGCCGGTGTTCTCGCCATACGTGGTGTTGGCCGGAGCGCCAAAGAGCGAAGCCAGAATCGTGGCGAGACCATCACCGAGCAGCGTGCGATGCAGGCCGGGATCGGCGATGTAGTTGCGCTCGCAGGTGGAGCCAATAGCGGATATATCGCCGATATGCTCAATCATGGTTGCAAAGGCCAGCGGCATGATGGTGATGACGGCCGTCGTGGCAAGGCCGCTATCGAACTGCGGCCCAAAGAGTGCAAACTCCGTGTTGTCCCACACGACGGGCAAGCCAAGCCAGGGAGCGGCTGCGACGCCGGAGAAATCGACCTCGCCCAGCGCAGCCGCAACGGCATAGCTCACCACGACGCCCAGTAAAATCGGCACGATCTTGACCATGCCGCGACCCCAAATATTGCAGATGACGATTACGGCGACGGCAACCACGGCAACGAGCCAGTTAGTCTGGCAGTTGGCAATAGCGGAACTCGCCAGGATCAGACCGATCGAAATGACAATGGGGCCAGTCACCACCGGCGGGAAGAAGCGCATGACGCGCTTGGCGCCAAACGCGCGGAAGAGCGCCGCAAGCACCGGGTAGAGCAAACCGGCGCAGGCAACGCCCAGGCAAGCGTAGGGCAATAGCTCGGCCTCGCCGTTGGGCGCGATTGCGGCATAGCCGGCAATAAAGGCAAACGATGAGCCCAAAAATGCGGGGACCTTACCGCGTGACAGGAAGTGGAATAGCAGCGTGCCCAAGCCGGCAAACAAAAGCGTTGCCGATACCGAAAGGCCGGTGAGCACGGGCACCAGCACCGTGGCACCAAACATGGCAAACAGGTGCTGCAGACGGAGCAGGAACATGCGCGGGCGGCCGAGCGACGAAGCGTCGTAGATGGCATCGGTGACGGCGGGCGTCGAGGACTGGGACATGGATGTCCTTTCGAATGGAAGGGCGCTCGGGCATAGCGGATAACCTGCCCGAACGATACGGTCCGAACCATTGTACGCGATACGCCATGTCTCGCACGCGCCGTCACTTGCAAACGGTACCGCTATTTCCAAACACGCTCGGCAATACGCTTGACCAGCGCGATCTTTGCCCACTGCTCGCCTTCGGTCAGCTTGTTGCCAATCTCGCAGCTGGCAAAGCCACACTGCGGAGACAGATACAGATTCTCAAGCGGCACGTACTTTGCCGCCTCATGAATACGCTCGACGGTCGCGTCCTCGTCCTCGAGCTCGGCTGCCTTGGTGGTCACCAGACCCAACACGACCTTCTTACCGGGCGCAACGTACTTGAGCGGCTCAAAACCACCGGCGCGCGGAGTGTCGAACTCCAGATAGAACGCGTCAACGTCCTCATGCGCAAACAGGTACGGGGCGATGGGATCATAGCCGCCCTCAAAGGCATAAGTAGAGTGGTAGTTGCCACGGCATACATGCGTATTGATCACCAAGTCGTCAGGCTTGCCCGCGATGGCGGCATTGTTGAGCGCCACGCCCAGCTCGCTCACCTTTTGCAGGTCAACCGGGCTCATGCCGGTCTTGGACACAAAGTCAGTATCGCAATAGATGCCCCAGGTGCAGTCATCAAATTGGATGTTGCGGCAACCCGCGGCATACAGATCGGCAATCACGGTGCGGTATGCTGCGGCGATGGCATCGGCGAGCTCTTCGTCGGTCTTGTAGACGGCGCGCAGGCTCTCCTGCTGGCCATCGCAGCGGTCGAGCGTGACTTCGGAGAACGTCTGGATCGGCGCCGGGATGGTTTGCCGCGCAACCTGGCCCTCGCCCTCAAGCGCCTTGACAAACTTGAAGTGCTCGACGAACGGATGGTTCTCGCCGCTAATAGGCCCGGTCACCACGGCGGTGTCGGCGGTAGTCTCCTCATCGTGGAACATATAGCCCGTACGCGAGGTGCGGCGCTCGATGCCGTTGAGACCCCACATAAAATCGAGGTGCCAGTAGCTGCGGCGGAACTCGCCATCGGTGATGACCTGCAGGCCGGCGGCCTTTTGCTTTGCCACCAAATCGCGAATGGCCTCGTCCTCGACTGCCTTAAGTCCCTCGGCATCAAGCGCGCCTGCCGCATAGGCGGCGCGGGCGTCCTTTACGGCCTGCGGACGAAGAAAACTGCCGACGATATCGGCGCGAAACGGCGCTTTGAGCTGGGTGGAATTGCTCATAGGAATCTCCTTTTGCATGGACTGCTTTGGCGAGAAAGAGTATGAGCGCACTCCTGGTTATCGTAAAATATGCGTTTATATATGTTTGCCATATAGTTTTCCTATAGCCATTTCGACAGCCCAAGACAGCAACATCAAACGCTACCGGTTAGATATGCCTCCGGATGGCCTCGACATAAGCCTGTCCATAGCGCGTGAGCGTCGTATTCTTGCGCGTGATAATGCCAATCTCCATGTATTCATCCACATCGAGCGGAATCGAGATAATACCGGGGCCATTAAGCTCGTGGCTAATCACGCCCGAACACACCGTGTAGCCGTTGAGACCCATGGCTAGGTTGAACAAGGTCGCACGGTCGCGCACGCGGATATTCTTGCGGCGCTCAAACGTCGAGGTCAGTTCCTCGGAATAGTAAAACGAGTTGTAGCTGCCTTGCTCGTAGGACAAAAACGGATACTCCTCGAGGTCATCGAGCGTCACGCTGGCGTGGTCCGCCAGTGGATGGTCGGCGCATACAAAGACGTGCGGCGTGGCGCAGAAGAGTCCTTCGAATACGAGCTCGTTGGCCGCCAGCATGCGCTCGATAACCTCGCGGTTATGTTCGGATAAGTACAGAATGCCCAGTTCACTCTTCATGTGCGCGACATCTTCGATGATCTCGTGAGTCTGTTCCTCGCGCAGGGTAAAGTCGTAGCGCGCGGCATCGAACTCACGGATCACGTCGACAAACGCATTAACGGCAAAGGAATAATGTTGACAGCTCACACTAAAGTGCGGCACTTGCTCGGATGCGCCCTTGTACTTGCCCTCGAGCAGGTCGGCCTGATCGAGTACCTGGCGCGCGTAGCCCAAGAATGTCTCGCCTTCCTCGGACACAATGACGCCCTTGTTGGTGCGCTCAAAGATGTGCACACCCATCTCGTTTTCGAGATCGCGAATCGAGGCGGTAATCGAAGGCTGCGACACAAAGAGCCGGCGCGAGGCCTCGGTGATGCTGCCGCATTCGGCAACCTTAACAACATACCTGAGCTGCTGAAGCTTCATGACTTTCTCCCTAGACGTTCGTGACGCCAAGACCCGTCGCGTCCATCTGGCGCATAAACGACGGCATCTCCCCCGTCGCGGCGCAGGCGGCAATCTGATGCAGAGCCCCGGCAACCGCATCGTCTGCCGCGGCGCCGATATGCCAACGCGCGGCAGCCGTGACGGCCTCATTGGCATTGGCGACTGCAACGGAGTTGGGAACGGCATTAATCATGGGCAGATCGTTATCGGAATCGCCGAACACCGCCACCTCGTCGGGCGTCAGACCCAAAGCACGCGCCAGCTCCAGCGTGGCACAGCCCTTGTCCCAACCAGCCGGAAGGATGTCAAACAGGCGCACGCGGCTGTTGGGAAACACGAGCGAGAGTTCCGGCACCTCGGCGGCAACGCGCTCGCGTAGCTCCGCGAGCCCCTCACGCGAACGGGCACTCCAGATATTCGCCTTGAACACCGGCGCGTCACCGACAACGGGACGGCACGGGGCCTCTTCGCCTTTGAGCCACGCGTTGCCGCCCGACTCCATAGCGCGACGCACGCGCTCGGGGTCGCTCGTCACGCAATAGGCGTCATTGTCCCAAAAGTCATCACCCAAGCTGTAGACCTTCAGATAGGTATCATCGGTCTCTTGCTCCAAGTAGTCAGCCAAGCGAATAAGGGCGGCGTTATCGGTCGCATGCGAGGCTATCACCTCGCCGTCGACAAACATGACCTGGCCGTTGCAGAACGCACCGGTCGAGAAGCACTCGGAACGATTACGAAACATCCAGCCCATCGCGGAAGGCTGACGGCCCGAAACCGGGCCAAAGTGCAGGCCCGCCGCCTGCATGGCATGAATACCCTCGACGGCGTAGTCGCTGGCGCCGTCATGCCCGGCTGGAATCAACGTATCGTCCATATCGGTCAGCACAAGTTTAATCATAAGGCCCCCAGTCATTTTCACCGTATCCATTGTAGCGACCTGCCAATAAGGGACAGGTTTATTTTGGCAGGTTTTATCTGGGAAAATGCAACGCCCCAGTTGCCACCTGCCAAAATAAACCTGTCCCTTTTTGGCAGGTGCGCTAGTATAGGGAACAACAGATTCGATGCGGGAGTGCCGGCGGTGCAAACCACAAGGCTGAGAGGGCATGGGGCCCAATCCTTTGAACCTGTCAGTTAATGCTGGCGTAGGGAGCATGCCGCCTTTACAGGGGCGCTGTCTATGCACAGCGCCCCTTTTCTATGCCAAGGAGGCATGTGCAGTGATTGATTCGAAACAGCTTAAACAAAATGTGGTCAAGGCCGTGGAGGAGATTCGCGCCACCAACCCGATGGCCGGCTCCATCACCAACACGGTGACGATCGACTTTGTCGCCAACGCGCAGCTCGCCGTAGGCGGTTCGGCCGCCATGGTCTATCTGCCCGACGAGGGCGAGGCGCTCGTTGCCGGCGGCGGCGCCATCTATCTCAACATGGGCACGCTCTTCCCCATCTACGAGCAGACGATTCCCCGTGCGGCCAAGGCGGCACACGACGCCGGCAAGCCCTGGGTGCTCGATCCGGTGGGCCTGGGCATCGGTAGCCTGCGCACCCAGTTGGTAAACGAGCTCAAGCAGTACAAGCCCGCCATCGTGCGCGGCAACGCCTCCGAGATCATCGCGCTCGCCGGCCTGTGGGGTCTTGAAGGCGAGGCGGCTGACCTGAGCCGCGTGCGCGGTGTCGATACCACCGATACGGTCGACGCCGCCCGCGGCGCTGCCGTGGCACTCGCCCGCTACACCGGCGGCGCCGTAGTGGTCTCGGGCGAAGTCGACTTGATTACCGACGGCACGACCGTGGCCAAGTCCCACGGCGGCAGCCCGCTCATGTCCAAGATTACCGGCTGTGGCTGCTCGCAGGGCGGCGTCCTGGCCGTGTACGCTTGCGCCGCCGATCCGTTTACGGCAGCCATCTGCGGTACCGCTGTCTACAACGTTGCCGGCACGCGTGCCGCCGCTGTCGCTGATGCCCCGGCAAGCTTTAAGGTCGCCTTTATCGACGAACTCTACCGCGCGACCGCTCAGGATATTGCGAATAACCACCTCGAGCTCGAGGAGGCATAAGCCATGTCCGAACCCGCAACCGCTGCCGACATGAACACGCTCGTCGCCGTAGCCATCGCCCCGTGCGGCACAGGCGACGAGCTGTCCGCCGAGGTCGCCGAGGTCGTGCGCGTCATTCGCGAGAGCGGCCTTCCCAACCGCACCACCTCGATGTTCACCGAGATCGAGGGCGACTGGGACGAGGTCATGCAGGTCGTACGCGACGCAACCTTTGTGTTGGCAAGCAAGGGCATCCGCACCGAAGTCGTGCTCAAAGCCGATATTCGACCCGGTTTTACCGACACCATGACCGGCAAACTCGAGCGCATGGAAGCGCGGATCAAAAAGCAGGAGGAAGCACGATGAGCATCCGCGACAACCTTGATATCTCGGCCTATCTGGTACTCGGCCCCGAAAACACGCTGGGACGTCCCGTGGGCGATGTGGTAGCGCAGGCGCTCGATGCCGGCTTTACCTGCATCCAGGTGCGCTCCAAGGTGGCAAGTGCCCGCGAGATCATCGCGCTGACGGGCGACGCCGCGCAGGCTATCGCTCGCGCCGGCAAGACCGGCAAGGTCGCCCTGCTTATCGACGACCGTCTGGACTGTGTACTCGCCGCACGCGAACAGGGTATCTCCGTCGACGGCGTGCATGTGGGCCAGAGCGATATTCCCGTCGAGGTCTGCCGCAAGCTTCTGGGCCCCGATGCCATCGTGGGCCTTTCGGCCCGTTGCGAGGAAATGCTCGAGTACGTCAAGACCGCCGACATGAGCCTAGTCGACTACCTGGGCATCGGCCCGCTCCACGAGACCGAGACCAAGCGCGACTGTGGACGCGCGGCAGATGGCTCCATCATCACCAAGAGCTTTGAGGACCTGGCCGCGCTCCATGAGGCAAGCCCCGTTCCCATCGTGGTCGGCGGCGGCGTCAAAAAAGCCGATCTGCCGCAGCTCAAGGCCACCGGCGTCGAGGGCTTCTTTGTGGTGAGCGCCGTCTGCAGCGCTGACGACCCCCACGCCGCAGCCAAGGAGCTTGTCGACACCTGGCAGCAGGCATAGGCATAGGCCGAGCAGCTGATTCGCAGCCTCATATCTTCAATAGCGGAAAGCGCATCCCAGTTTGGACCTGGGACTGCGGACAAAAAGTTGGACCGTTGAGGTCCGGAACGGAGTCCGCATGGCATACAGTAGGAGAATGGTGGAGAGGGCCAGGGCGCTTCGCGGCGCCGGGCTCACCG
>NZ_JBQHQI010000020.1:0-23778 GCF_052067375.1 Collinsella sp. HCP3S3_E11
ACGGTGAGCCCGGCGCCGCGAAGCGCCCTGGCCCTCTCCACCATTCTCCTACTGTATGCCATGCGGACTCCGTTCCGGACCTCAACGGTCCAACTTTTTGTCCGCAGTCCCGTTTCCGGAACAGGCTCATTTGGGAAACCATATCCCGTTTCGAGCTCAAATTTCGGGTCGTAGTTTCCTAGAGAGGCCCCATCCGGAAAGCCCGTCCCAGAATTCGTCTGGATAGTGGGACACGCTTTCCGGAAGGCTGTCCCACCGTAACTTCGAAGAGTGGCTATGCGCTGCATGGCAGTGGCGCAAATCTGCTACACTAGTACAACATGCCTCCGTAGCTCAGGGGATAGAGCACCGCTCTCCTAAAGCGGGTGTCGACGGTTCGAATCCGCCCGGGGGCACCAGGGAATATGACGGCGTCGCGGGAGCGGCGCCGTTTCTGGTTTGTGGGGGGCCGCCGGCGGATTCGGGCCGTCGACACCCGCGTCACCGATTTCCCCGCGGGGGGAGTTTTCGAATCCGCCCGGGGGCACCAGAGCAATATCGAGCCCGGTACCACCACGGTACCGGGCTCTTCTGGTCTAAGGGCCGGATTCGGGCCGTCGACACCCGCGTCACCGATTTTCCCGCGGGGGGAGTTTTCGAATCCGCCCGGGGGCACCAGAGCAATATCGAGCCCGGTACCACCACGGTACCGGGCTCTTCTGGTTTAAAGGCATACCGTAGTTTTCACTGCTTCGGATAAAGAAAGCGCCCGCTTGCTGGGGGAGCAAGCGGGCGCCTGTGAGCGAATATGTTTGTGGCATCAGCTGCTGTGGGCAATGTCTCGATGACTAGTTGGTCGTGCCGGAATCGTCGCCTGAATCGGTGCCAGAGCCAGAAATCGAAACCGTCAGCGTGATCGTGCTGTCGGTGGACTGCTTGCCAGTGGGGGAGACGCCCGTCACGGTGGCGTTTTCGTTACCACTCACGGGGTTGCCGTTCTGATCGCAGAATGCGATGTTGTAGAATCCGGCGTTGTTGAGCGCGGTGACGGCGGAGGAGATACTCTTGCCGTACAGGTTGCCCGGAACGTTTGCCTTGCCGGACTTCTTGGCGATGACGACGGTAATCGTGGCGCCGGGCTTTTGCTTACCGCTGGGGTTCCAGCTAATGACGGTGCCCTCGGTGACGGAATCGTTCTCCTGGTAGGTCACATCGACGCCGAAGCCGGCCATATCGAGGGCGTTGCGTGCCTGAGCCTCGGTCATGTCGGTCAGATCGGGAACGGAGGTGGTGTCGGGTCCACTCGAGACTTTGTACGAAATGGTCGTGCCCTTCTCGACTTCCTTGCCCGCATCGGTGCCCTGTTCAAAGACTTCGCCCTTTTCGGCCTCGTTGGCTTCCTCGGTGGCATTGCCCTTAAGGCCGACGCTTGCCAGCGCCGCCTCTGCCTGGTCCTTGGTCAGACCAACGAGCTGCGGGACATCAACCTTCTCGGAGGGCTTGGGACCCTTGGAGATTACCAGATTCACCTTGGTGCCCTTGGGCTTCTTGGTGTGACCGTTAGGAGTCTGCTCGACAACCTTTCCCTCGTCGACGTCGTCGTTGTAGCTCTGGTCAATGGTTCCGACGTCAAGGCCGGCATCCTTAATCAGTTCGACGGCGGTCTCCTGGTCCTTACCCAACACATCGGGAACCGGGACCTGCTCGCCGCCAAAGAGTCCGGTGGCAAAGGCCACGATGACGCCGATTACGGCTACCGCAGCAACTACGGCGGCGATGATCTTGTTCTTGTTGGATTTGGGCTGCTCGGTGGCGTAAGAGCCGGTTGAACCCGAGACGGAGCTGCGAGCGTTATTTTGTCCGCTCACGCCCGAGACGGGGCGTACCATGGCGCGCGTCTGGTCGGATAGCTCTCGGGTCTTGGTGGCACCCAGGTCGCCAACGGCGCCGATAACGCGCGTAGGCTCCGGCACGTTGACGGCGCGACCAGACAGGTAGCTGTTGAGCACCTGACGCAGCTCGTCGGCCGTCTGGAAACGGTTAGCCGGATCTTTTTCCATGCACTTGAGGATAATGCGCTCAAGATCGGCATCGACACCGGAGTTGATCTGGCTCGGCGGCACGGGCAGCTCGTTGACCTGCTTGAGTGCGACCGAGATGGCATCGTCGCCGTCGAAAGGCACGCGGCCGGTGGCGCACTCGTACATCACGACGCCCAGCGAGTAAATGTCCGAGGTGGGGCCTAGATCCTGCCCGCGGGTCTGCTCGGGGCTTACGTAGTGGGCGGTGCCCAAAACGTTGTTGTCCTGCGTAAGGTGGCTGTTCTTGGCGCGCGCGATGCCAAAGTCCATGACCTTGATGTTGCCGTCGGGCAGCACCATGATGTTCTGCGGCTTAATATCGCGGTGGATGATCTCGTGCTTGTGGGCGACCGAAAGTGCGGAGCTGATCTGCGAGCCGATCTGAGCGACCTTTTTGGGATCAAGGGCGCCGTGGCTCTTGATGCCGCTCTTAAGGTCGGTGCCGCGCAGGTATTCCATGACGATGTAATAGGTGTCGCCGTCCTTGCCCCAATCGTAGACGCCGACGATATAGGGGGAGGAGAGGCCGGCGGCTGCCTGGGCCTCCTGCTTAAAGCGTGCGGCAAAGGTGGCGTCGCCGGCATATTGCGGCAGCATGATTTTGATAGCTACCGTGCGGTCGAGGACCTGGTCCTGTGCACGGTAGACGGTCGCCATGCCGCCTGTCCCTACCTTATCCTTGAGGAGGTATCTTCCCCCGAGGACCCTCTGTTCCATTCCTGCTCCTAACATGACTATTCGCTCAACGATGTGTGTAGTACCAAATTTGAGGCCGCTGGGGCCGTGTGGCGCATTGCCGCTAGTGTTATCGGCCGCGGCACGCCCCATGCTTGCGCATCAATCACGGGCATCACGCTCCCTGGGCGGCAAGCGCCGCGGTCAGGACGATGCCGGCGATCTTTGCCGCCTCGACGTCGTGCTTGTCGTAATCCTCCAAGGCTACCGAGATGGCGACCGTGGGTGAATCGTAAGGCGCAAAACCGACGAACATCGAGTTGACCTTGGTGCCGACGGTCTCGGCAGAGCCGGTCTTGCCGGCAACCTTGACGCCCGGAATCTGGGCATCGGTGCCGGTGCCGGATTGAACGACGTCGAGCATGGCCTGTTTGACCTGTTCGGCCGTGGTGGCGCTGACGGCCTGGCCCAGTGAGCGGGACTGCGTGGTCTTGACCACGGTTCCGTCTGGGGCGAGCACCTGGGCAACGAAGAACGGGTCCATGACGACGCCGCTGTTGGCGATGGCCGCCGCGATAACGGCGTTCTGCATGACGGTGGTCTGCGGGCCCGGCGTGTGGTCCATGCCGACGGGCTGGCCGGCGCCGGCCCAGGCGGTTTCCCACTCGGTCATGAGCGAGGGGTCGGCCATGATGGACGCCGCGGCGGTTAGGTCCTGACCGAGCTTTTGGCCATAGCCAAAGGCGTTGGCGAACTGTACGAGCGAGCTGGCGCCGACCTCGTTTGCCACCTGACCAAAGACGACGTTGGACGACACGGCAAAGGCCTGCTGCAGGCTAATCGTGCCGTAGCTCTCATTGGCGGAGTTGGTGACCGGTGCATTGCCGATATCCATGGAACCGGGCGCCTGATAAGTACTCGAAAGGCTTGCGGTGCCGGTCTCGAGTGCCGCCGAAAGCGTGACGACCTTAAACGTGGAGCCCGGAGTATAGAGGGCGTCCATGGCGCGGTCGTACATAGAACCATCCTCACCGCCGCCCGATTGCAGCAGGGCGTCGATGTTGGTGTTGTCGTAGGTGGGCGAGCTGGCGCATGCGAGCACCGCGCCAGTGCGCGGGTCCATGACCACAACGGCGCCCTTAAAGCCCTTGAGAGCCTGTTCGGCGGCCGTCTGGATGCGGGAGTCGATGGTGAGTTTGGCGGTGTTGCCCGGCTGGTTTTGGCCCGCGAGCGACGCGATGGCGTTGTTCCAGCTGGAGTAATCCTTGGAACCGGTGAGCGTGTCGTTCATCACGCTCTCGATGCCGGCGGTACCGTACTGCTGGCTCACATAGCCAACCACATGGGCGGCCAGGTTGCCGTTAGGGTAGGAGCGTACGTAGGTGCCGTCCTCCTGTTGCAGCGATTCGGCCAGCGTCACGCCGTCGGACGTGATGATGGAGCCGCGCTGGATGTACTTGGAACGGGCGATGGTGTGATTGTTGGTCGGCATATCCTGGTAATCCTTGGCCTTGATGACCTGGACATAGGTGAGGTTGCCGATGAGGATGGCGAACAGGGCCGTAAAGGCAAACACCGCGCGGGTTAGGCGGTTGGCGAGCGCCACGCGGCCGAGCACGCCAGATTCGGGCGTATCGAGCAGGCGACGACGCATGCGCGAGCCGGTGGAGTGGCTGCCACGGCCGTAGGAAGACGAAGAAGCGAAGCGCGTGCCGGCATGCGCCGCGGCAGAAGCGACCTGGTCGTCAGTGATGGCGGCCATGGTGCCGGTACCGGTGAGCTCGGCTTCGCGACCGGTGGCCTCATCGCCGGCGCGCAGCAAAAGCGCGACAATGATAAAGCTCGCCAGCAGCGATGAGCCGCCCTGGCTCATAAAGGGCAGGGTGACGCCGGTCAGCGGAATCAGGCGGGTAACGCCGCCAACGATCAAGAAGGCCTGGAAGCTAATGGCGGCCGTGAGGCCCGTGGCGCTAAATGCGGCAAGGTCGGACTTAGCGCGGGCGGCCGTGGTCAGGCCTCGCACGGCAAAGAGCATAAACAGGACGAGTACGGCGCCGCCGCCCAAAAGGCCCATTTCCTCGCCGATGGCCGAGAAAATGAAGTCGGACTCGACGACGGGGATGTTATTGGCCATGCCATTACCGATGCCAACGCCGATAAGACCGCCGTCAGCCAACGAGAAAAGGGATTGCACAATCTGGTAGCCCTGGCCCTGGGCATCCTTAAAGGGGTCGGCCCAGATCTGGAAACGTACCTGGACATGCGACAGGAACTTGTAGGCGCCCACGGCACCCACTGCCAAAAGCGCAAGGCCGATGACGACATACGAGAAACGTCCCGTGGCGACGTAGAGCATCAGCAAGAAGATGGTGTAGAACAGCACAGCGGAGCCCAAGTCGCGCTCGAAGACAACGACCAGAAGGCATACACCCCACACAGCGAACAGCGGTAGCAGCAGGCGCAGGCGCGGGACCTTGAGGCCCAAGATCTTGCGATTGGAGATGGAGAGTAGCTCGCGGTTTTCGGCTAGGTATCCGGCCAAGAACAATACGATAAAAATCTTGGCGAACTCGCCGGGCTGGATGGTGAAGCCGGCGATGCGAATCCACAGCTTGGAGCCCGAAATGGTGGTGCCGATAAAGATGGGCAGCATCAGCAAGATGATGCCGATGATGCCAAAGGTGTACTTGTAGCGCATGACCACATCGAGATTCTTGATCATCGCGAGCGTGCCCACCATCAGTGCCACCGAGACAAACAGAATGACGAGCTGCGAGATGGCGAGGGCGGGTGCCAGACGCGTTACGAACGTGATGCCGATGCCCGAAAGCACAAAGACGATGGGCAGGATGGCCGGATCGGCACCGGGCGCCAGGATGCGCACGGCGATATGCGCCGCGGCGAAGGCGGCAAAAAGACCGATCGGCACGGCGAGCGTTTCAAACGAGATGGAAGCGCCTGCGGTGAGCACGTACATCGCATACAGCAGGATGACGGGGAACGCCGAGGCGATGAGCAAGAGCATTTCGGTGTTGCGGCGACTCATAAGCGGCACTCCCTTTCTAATTCTTATCGGAGGCTTCGGCCTCGGCGGACTGTTCGGCGGTTTTTTCGGAATTCGATTTGGAAGTCGATTCCTGGTCGGTGTTGTCGCGAATCGTTTGCGCGTCGATCACCTGGCGGGTCTGTTCCTCATCGATTTGATGACGGTACTTGGAGATAGTGTCCTGCGCGTCGTCAACACTCGTTTGCGGAATGCCTGCTTTCAGACGATTCTGCGTGTCTTCGGGTAGGTCGGATAGCTTGATGGCGGTCGTGCTCTCGAGCCAGTGCAGCTTAAGGCCGAGCGGCTTGCCGGGAATGCCCCGGTAGACCGCGACGGTGTCCTTGTAGGTGCCCAGGTAATACGAGCCGGTGACGCCCGCGTAGGCCCAGATGGCTGCCGCCAGCACAAAAGCGATGCCCAGGATGGCGGCAATGGTGACGTTGCGGCGGCGAACACGCTTCGCCTCGCGCATGACGCCGTCGTCGACCAGGTCCACAACGACTACCGTCACGTTGTCGTGGCCGCCGGCAGCGAGCGCGGCGTCTACCAGGTTATCGACGCAAATCTGCGCCGTAGACGATTGCGTGGCGATGTTTTCGATTTCGCTATCGGGAATCATGCTCGAAAGGCCGTCCGAGCACAGGATCAGGCGGTCGCCCTCTTCGATGTGCAGGCTAAAGTGGTCGGCATACATGGCGGGGTCCGAACCCAGCGCACGTGTGATAACCGAGCGGTTGGGATGGACGCGCGCCTCGTCGGCCGTAATTTCGCCAGCGTCCACGAGCTCCTCCACATAGGAGTGGTCGCGGGTCACGCGGATGAGCGTGCCCTCGTGGAGCAGGTAGGCGCGCGAGTCGCCCACGTGGGCGATGGCGAGCATGTCGTTTTCGATATAGGCGCAGGTCGCCGTGCAGCCCATACCGGGCTTGCCCAGGCCGTTGAGTGCGGCCTCGATGACGGCGGCGTTGGCAGCTTCGACGGCTGCGGCTAGGCGCGCGGCGTCGGCAGCCTGTGGCGCCGTCTTGGCGATGGTCTCGACCGCGATGGATGAGGCTACCTCGCCGGCGGCGTGACCACCCATGCCGTCGCACACGCAAAAGAGCGGCGACTGTACCAGGTAGGAGTCCTCGTTGTGCGGACGCACGCAGCCAACATCGGAGCGGGCGCCCCACATGAGTTGCGTGGTGGTGCCGGCATCGTAGGTCGAATCGGTCTCGATGCGCTCGTCGGCCAGCGGCTCAAAACTCATGGTCGAACCAGGGTCCTTGAGCTTGGCCTCCACGGCGGCGACATCAATCTCGGCCGTGTCGCCGGGCGAGACGGCGTTGGCCTCGTTGCTCGGGTCGTCGACTTTAGACGTGGCGGGCACTTCGGTTGTGTTGTCGGCAGGCTCTTCGTCTTGCGGGGCGACGGCTGCGGGCTCGGGTGCCGCGAAGTGCGCGGGCGCGGGCGTGCTGTGGGGCTGAGAGGCGTCCTCCGTCGCTGCGACGGGCATCTCTTCGGCCGTAGGCTGCACGGCCTCGGGCGCCGATGCGGCCGCGGGGGAGGATGCCGCCGCGGGTGCCGGTGTAGATGCGGGCTCGGGCGCCGCGGTGGGTGCTGGAACTACGGGAAACACCGGTGCCGTGGGCTCGGGGGCCAAAAACACCGCGGCGCTCTCATCGATTGCCGCGGCGACAGACTCGGCAAAGTGGGCCGGCGCAGGTGTAGTTTCCGGTGCCGAAGGTTGATCGGCAACGGCGTGCGCGCCGATGGGGGCATCGGTGGAATTATCTTCATCCTGGCCATCGGTGGGCATCGGATGGTCTTGCGTTACATGCGAAAGAGGCAGGGAGAACACGGTGTCCTCGGGCTCCACGGGCGCAGGGCCCGCCGGGGCGGCATGAGCCGGCACGGCCGCGGGGGCAGCCAGTGCCTCGGACATGGTTGCGGACTTGTTCTCCTCGTCGATCATCGACGGTTCACCTTCATGACCACGTCGCCAATCTGGACTTCGTCGCCCTCGCGCAGTGTTGCGGGCTCCACCAGCTGGCGGCCGTTAACAAGGGTGCCGTTGAGCGAGTTGAGGTCCTCGATAATAAGTGCCGGGCCCTGCAGCGAAAAACGCGCATGCGAGGCAGAGACAAACGGCTCGTTGATGCAGATGTCAGATGACGGCGAACGACCGACGATGACGGGGCCAAGCATATCCACGTGAATACCGCGGATGCCGCGCGGGCCCTTGTCCACATCGATCGTCCAGATGGCAGAGTCGCGGCGCTGGCCGCGCACGAGCCCCACGCCGGTCTTCATGACGGCGAACAAGAAGATATAAAGCAGGACGACCAGTACGATGCGGCCTGCAAAAAGGACGATATCGATGTTCATAAGCGATTAACCCCTAAATTCAAAGGTGCTCAGGCCAAACGTTAGCAGATCGCCGTTGCGCAGCGGGCAGCGCGTGATGCGGCGGTTGTTGACGAGCGTGCCGTTGGTGGAGTTGAGGTCCTCGATCGACCAGTCAGAGCCGGTAAAGGTGAGCTGGGCATGACGGCGCGACACGTTGGGGTCGCGCAGGGCGATGTCGGATACCGAGCGCTCACGACCGATGGTCACCTGCGCGGAGGTGATGTTGTGGCTCTCGCCGCTCACGACGTCGACGAGTTGGGCGAGCGGACGCTGCGGGGCGCGGGGGCTTGCCATGTTGGAGGCGATGCTGGTCGCAGCGCCAAGGCCCACGGCGGCGCCAGTGGCAGCCGCTCCGCCCATACCGGCAAGTGCGTCGCGCGAGACGGTTTGCGGCACAGGGATGGGGGCTGCGGGATCGGGGACATTGGGTGCAAAGGGGTCAGCCACAGCGAGCGGGTCGGGAGTGGCAGCGCGGGGTGTCGGCTGCTGCTGGGGCATGGCGGCCGGGTGTTGCTGCGGCGATGCAAACTGCTGCTGGCCGGCGCGGGGGGCGCTTGCGGCACGGCTTGTGGCCGAGTTGTTCTGTCCCAGGCCATTTTGATAGGCGCGCTCTTCCTCGTACAGACGGCCGAGCGTGGGAGCGTCGACGTTCTCGGCAAAGACCGAGAACTTGCCGGCGCGCAGCTGAGGGTCGATCATAAAGCGAACAAGGGGCTCGCCGACAAAGACGTAGCGGCGTTTTTCGGCCTGCGCCTTCACAAACTCGCGCACCTCGCGCGAAAGCTCGGGATAGAACGGGGCAAGCATGGGATCGTCATCGGTGGCGATCAGGATGGTATAGAGCGCCGGCGCGGTGTTGACGCCGTTGATCACCAGAGTTTGATCCTCCATGTCGCGAGCAGCCTGCTTGGCAAGCTTCTTAAAGGAGAACGGGGCACGGGTGGCACCGAAGATGCCGGCCACGTGGTCCTCGAAGATGTTCAGGAAGTTCACGAAAGATCACTCTCCGTATAGGTTCTTTGGTATCCGAGCAAATACAGGCATATCCCAACGATTATAGAGGATAGGATTCCCGCAACCGCCGCCTTGGCGACGACCGTGCCCGCAAGGCTGGCAATTTCCATATGGTGTGCAAGACAAAACGATACGGCCGAGCCGATACCGGCGACGGCAATTGCGACGATGGCGGCGAGGTTTGACCCCTGCTCGGCGCGCTTGGCATGGGCATTGAGCAGCAGCGACGTTGCCGCGGCTGCTGCTGCAATCAGTGCGAAGGCGGCCCAGAGGAACGCGTCGCCCAGCGCTGCGGCGACATTGCCAAGCCCCAGCACGCCTCCCGTAGGGAGGGCAGCTGCGGCCAGGCGGGCAAAAAGCGCGCCTATACCCGTGGCGGCAGCGGCGCTTGCCGGGCCGAGCCAAAACGCCGCGAAGCCCGCGGCGGCCCCGGCGGCAAGGATGGCGTCGCCGGTTAGACAACCTAGCGCAAGCGCGCAGGTGAGTGCCGCGCTCGCGGCCGCTTCGGTGCGTCCCCAGGCAATCCACCATCCGGACATGGCGGCGGCAAAAATGACCGCGACCGGCAGCATCGACAGGATGCCCTGCGCCTGCATGGTGGCGTTGGCCATGAGCACCAAAAAGCCCACGGCCGAGATAGCCGAGCCGATCTGCGGTGCCAAGCCTGCCGCCGCGCCAATAGCGATGGCCGCGGCGACCAGCCCGGGAAGCGCCGCGACGCCCGCTGTCTGCATAAGCAAAAAGCTGAAGGTTGCACACGTTAGCGCCGAGACACCGCGCATGGTGTAATCGCGCGCGCAGCTCCAGCGCGTGCCCGCCCAACCAAGCGCGGGGTCGACTTCGATGGCGTTATCCTCGTAAGGCAGCGACTCCATATCGTCTGCCGCGTGCTCGTCGTCCGAAAGCTCGCTTACCATCTGCTCCAAGCTGCGACGGCCTTCGCGCACGCTCCCCAAGCCGGCAAGGAGTTGGTCGCAGAATGCCTCGATGCTATCGGGGCGGTCTTGCGGCATAGGGGAGAGGGCGCTCATGAGCGCTGCCTCGGCCCCCGGGGGAAAGTGCGGGATCAGCTCGCTGGGGTAGGTGGCGCCGCCGATGATGCGGTCGAGCGAGTCGGCAGGCGTTGCCGCCATAAAGGGGGCGCTGCCGCACAGGCCCTCGTAGATCACGCAGGCAAGGGCAAAGACATCGGCGCGCTCGTCGACCGTGCCGGTCTCGATATCGAGCTGTTCGGGCGGCATGTAGCCGATGGTGCCGCCGCGCGATCCGCCAAAGCCGCCGGCAGATGACAGCCGCGCCATGCCAAAGTCGGTGAGCTTTACATTGCCCGAGTGGTCAATGAGCACATTGGCGGGCTTTATGTCCAGATGAAGCACGCCGTTTGCATGGGCAAAGGTGAGCGCCTGACCCAACGCGTCGGCAATGGTCGCTGCCTCATCAAAGGTGAGCGAGTGGCCGTCCACGCGATGCAAAAACTCGGCCAGCGACATGCCGTCGACATACTCCATGACCAGGTAGGCATAGGCGGTGTCATGCGTAAAGTCGATAACCTGCACGATATTGGGATGTTGAAGCATGGCGGCGGTATGTGCCTCGCGCAGTACATCCATGATGTCGCTGGCGGGCATGCCGGAGCCGTTGATAAGAGGGATGCGCTTAATGGCCACGCGACGACGCAGGTGCGTGTCGCGGCAAATCTCGATGGAGCCAAAACCGCCGGTCGCAAGCGTCTCGAGCGGCTGGTACCGCCTGAGCAGCTCGCGAGAGCTGGTGCCCTCCAAAGGGACGTCCGGCGAGAACCGGGCGGTATGTTGCGAGAAAAGCGGCATGGCCAACCCTCGTGCGTTTAAAGTTCGTTTGCGAGCGGCGGGCGCGGGGCCGAGCCATTCGCGGTGGCATAGATGCTGCTAGTGTAGCACGCTCTGGTGCATGGGGAGGATAGCGGGATGCGAGGCTGCCTGTCTGACTTGGCCTTAGTGCTTCTTCTTGCCCTTCTTCTGCTTGCACTGCTTGCCCTTGTTGTCCTGGGGCTTGTCTGCCTTGTCTCCCTGCTTGGCCTCGGCTGCAGCCTTCTCGGCCTTCATTTTCTTCTTCTTGGTCTCGATGCGGAGCTTTTTGTTGATGCGCGCCTTAAGGAAGGAGCCAAACTGCTCGGCGTCGCCGCGAACAAAGGTGTCCTTGGGGATCGTCACGCCCTGGTCTGCGAACATGGCAACAAAGATGCGCTCGCCGTCGAGTACGTGGTCGAGCTTCTCAAACGGGAAGAACTGCGACTTGCCGCTCTTGCCCCATACCATCAAGCCGTCCTCGTTGGCGGCGACGCGGCGATAGCGGCCACCCATGGACTTGTCGGCCTCGACGGCGTCGATAAAGTCGCGGGCGAGCGTGTGGTGCAGGTTTTTGCTCCACCAGGCCAAAAAGGCGCCGAACACGATCAGGACGACGCCAAACTTGATCCAGTTGCCGCCGGCCACCAACATGCCGATGCCGAGCAGCGCGGCAATTGCCGCGGCGACATACAGCGAGCCGCGACGCCTGGGCGAGGCGACCAAGCGGGCGAAGTCGGTGACGAGGTCGTTTTCGTACTGATACTCGTTGAGGTACAGGATGCCGTCGTCGGCTGCTGCCTGTTTCTCGAGCGCGACCTCGACCTGGTCGGCTGCTTCGGAGGGAACGAGGTTGCTCTCTGCGTCTGCCATGCTCTTTGGACTCCTATCGCGGCGGGCTCGCCGTACGGGTTATTATGAGTGCAGTATGCCGTGCGACCGCATGGCCGTCGCGGCAACAAAACTCAGTATACCCGGGGGAGCACCCATGGAATCGTTGTACCGAAAGTATCGCCCGCTCACCTTCGACTCCGTGGTGGGCCAGCAGCATATCGTCTCGACGCTCGAGCACGCCATCACCGAGGGACGCCTGTCCCACGCGTACCTGTTCTGCGGACCGCGCGGCACGGGCAAGACCACCATGGCGCGCATTCTGGCCAAGGCGCTGCTATGCCGCAATGCCGAGGCGGCGCGCGCCGAGGGCGCAAGCGGCTGCATGCCCGACGGCACTTGCGAAGAGTGCGAGCTCATCGCCGAGGGCAACCACCCCGATGTCTACGAGCTCGATGCCGCAAGCCGTACGGGCGTGGACAATGTGCGCGAGGAGATCATCAACTCCGTTAACTTTGCCCCGGTGCGTGGCAAGTACAAGATCTATATCATCGACGAGGTCCATATGCTCACGACGGCGGCGTTCAACGCGCTGCTCAAGACGCTCGAGGAGCCGCCGGCGCACGTGATCTTTGTGTTGTGCACCACCGATCCGCAAAAGATTCTGGAGACCATCCTCTCGCGCTGCCAGCGCTTCGATTTCCACCGCATCGGCAACGAGGATATCGAGCATCGTCTGTCCTACGTGTGCGAGCAGGAGGGCTTCGATTACGACGACGAGGCGCTGGCCATCGTGGCGCGCCATGCCAAGGGCGGCATGCGCGACGCGCTTTCCACGCTGGAGCAGCTGAGCGTTTTTGGCAACGGCGCCGTGCATGCGGACGATGCCCGCTCGCTTTTGGGCGAGGTTTCGGACCAGATCCTGGGCGAGTTTGCCCGCGCCATCGCCGAGCGTGATATTGCTGAACTCTATGGGCTCATTCGCGCACAGGTCGAGGAGGGCAATGACTTGCTTGAGCTGACGCGCGACCTGGTGGCGCACGTGCGCGACGTGTATGTGGCCTGCGTTGCCGGTACCCGTGGCGAGCTGTTTGAGGGCGGGGCCGAGCAGGCTGAGGCGCTTGCTGCCGAGGCCGCTGCCTTTGGCGGGCATCCGGCCGACCGTCTGGCCCGCGTGCTGACAGTGCTCGACGATGCCGCGTTGGAGATGAGGGGTGCGAGCGACGTGCGCCTGGTGCTCGAGATCGCCTGCACGCGCCTGGCACGTCCCGAGGCCGATCTGACCATTGAGGCCCTGGCCGAGCGCGTGGCACGCTTGGAGGCCATGGTCGCCAACGCCGCGGTGCCGGCGAGCGTGGCTGCTGCTGGTGGTGCTGCGCCCGCGGCTGTCGCGGCTGCACCTGTGGCGACACAACAACCGACGCTGATTTCGGGTGCCCGAGCTGCTGCCCCTGTGGCATCCACCGCTCCCACTGCTACGCCCGCGCGCCAGGGCGGCATGCCTTGGGATCGCGGCGCCGCCGCTCCGGCGACGCAGCCTGCGTCCGTGTCAGCTTCCAAGCCTGCGGCGCCTGCGCCTCGGCCTGCGCCAGCTCCGACGCCTCAGCCCGTTGCGGCCCCCGCGCCTATCACCGCTCCGGCGCCTAAGCCCCAGCCCAACACTGTCGCTCAGGTTGCTGCCGCTGGTGCCGCCGAGACCCCTGCGGTCGAGGATGCCGGCGAGCTCCAGCGCAAATGGGTCGAGGTCGTCGAGCGCGTCAAGGCCCAACAACCTTCTTATGCGGCTCTCCTGTTGAACGCTCGCGCTACGGCAGACGATGGTTCTAAGCTCACGGTCTCGTTCCCTACGGCATTTGCTATCAAGATGCTCGGGCGTGCTGATACACAGGCGGTGTTTTTGCCGACAGTCAGTGCGGTCTTCGGTCGTCGCACCGTCGACTACGTCCTGGATGGAGGTGTCAGGCCGGCTCCTCAACATGAGGAGCATTCTCCATCTGCACGGGCTGCGGCATCTGCGGACCCGCAACCCGTGTCCTCGGCGGTCCCTGCATCCTTGAGCGCCAGCGCGACGCAGCCAAAAGCGGCACCGGTAGCGGCACCGATCCCGTCGGTGACTGAACCCGCCGTGCCCAAACCGGCTGCTCCGATCCCCGCGTCCAAGCCCGCTGCCGCGCCTGCACCCAAGTCATCCGACCTTGCCAAGGCCCCCTGGCTGCGCTCCGATAACCCTGCCGGTGCTCCTGCCACGGGCAAGCTCCCGACCGAGCCCGCGCCCCGAGTGTCCGAGTGCGCGTCTGCTCCCAAGATTCAGCCGTCTGCGCAGGCTGCGCCATGGGAATCCGAGCAGGTACCCTACGACGACGCCATGGTCGGCGGCTTCGCCGGCGATGCGAGCGGGGAAGATCTTCCTCCGTTCGACGTGCCTGCCGCGGCGCCTGCGCCCAGCCCTGCCGCTTCGGCCGCAGCTCCCGCGGCTGCGACGTCCGCTCCTGCAAGTGACGACGCCCTCGCTGCCCCTTGGGAGTCCAACCCCGGTGCCGGCAGTCCTTTCGGTCACCAGGGCGCAGCCCCGGGCATCCCGCAGACCGAGGATGAGGCCAAAGCCCTCATACGTAGTGTCTTTGGCCAGTCCACCATCTTCAAGCCGGTGGAGTAACTATGCGGGCGGGTATATACGCCGAGTTGTGAGACCTTGCATAATTCGACCTTGCATAGTCTTGGGCGGCGCGTCACGCTAGAGGACATGTACATCGACTGAGTTAGCGCGACCGCCCCGCTCGTATGCCCCGCGCCGTGGTACGATTTTTGAGTTTGAAAGTCCCGCCGTGCCCGGCTGCCCTTGCAGCTTGTCGCGCGACCACACGTAAAGGAGCCATCATGGCCGGTATGAACATGCAGCAGATGATGAAGCAGGCCCGCAAGATGCAGGAGCAGCTTGCCGCCGCGCAGGAGAACCTCAAGTCCCAGACCGTCGACGCCTCTGCCGGCGGCGGCATGGTCAAGGTGACTGTCAACGGCGAGATGGAGCTCGTCAACCTCACCATCGACCCCGATGCGCTCGATCCCGAGGACGTCGATATGCTGCAGGACATGATTATGGCTGCCGTCAACGAGGCCGTCCGCGGCGTCAACGAGCTCGCCAACAAGCAGATGGGCGCCATCGCCGGCGGCCTCAACATCCCGGGCATGCCGTTCTAAGACGCGCACATATATGAGTGCCAACCATAGTCTGCAAAAACTGCTCGATGAGCTGGGCCGTCTGCCGGGCATTGGCCCCAAATCGGCCCAGCGCATCGCCTACTACCTGCTCGAGGCCGACGCCGAGGAGGCGCGCCGCCTGGCCGAGGCCATTCTAGAGGTTAAGCAGGAAGTGCATTTTTGCAGCCGCTGCTTTAATTACGCCACCGCTGACGAGTGCTCCATCTGCCAAGACTCGATGCGCGACACCACCCGCATCTGCGTGGTGGGTGAGCCGCGCGATGTCCAGGCGATTGAGCGCACGGGCAGCTACCACGGCCTCTACCACGTGCTGGGCGGCGTGATCAGCCCCATGGACAAGATCGGCCCCGAGCAGCTGCACATCCGCGAGTTGCTGGCGCGCTTGGGCCACGAGGACATCCACGAGGTCATTATCGCCACCAACCCCAACATTGAGGGCGAGACCACGGCGAGCTACCTTGCCCGCACCATCAAGCCTCTGGGCGTCGAGGTGTCGCGTCTGGCGAGCGGCCTGCCCGTGGGCGGCGACCTGGAGTATGCTGACGAGCTTACGCTCGGCCGTGCCATCGAGGCCCGTCGTGCGATCTAGGCGGCGTCAGCTCCGCGGCATGTCCCGTCAGCCTGCCGCACGGGGCGCTCATAATTGGGCACGAGTTCATGCATTTGTTGTGCAACAAACCTGCTTTTCATCCGCTTATCGCGTGGATGGGTCCACTCTCACCTCGTATTTGCCCATTCGTTGCACAACCTTTTGAGTTCGCTGATACACTCAAATGTGGATTTGAAAGAATACGCCGCTTTTAAGCGGCGTGTTTTTGTTGGAGGAGAACGCATGCGGCCCGCTAGCACTCAGACAAAGCATGGCGCCGCGGTGCGCATGCGACGCCGGCTGGGCCTGGCGCCTCGGGCGTATGTGCTGCTGTCTTGCTCGCTCGTGCTGGTCATAGCCGGTGTTTCGGCTTATGGCATGACGGTGCCGTCCATGGTACAGGCGTATGCTGCGCGCGAGCTGCATATTGGGCGCAAGGCCAAAAGCGACTTGGGAACGACAACCGGATATGCGTGGGCGAGCGTGGTCTCGCATGTTGTGTTCGGTGGCGACGATGCGGACAGTCCAGAAACATCGGACAACGAGGTTACGCTGGCAAACGGCAAGACCATCGTGCTCACCAACACCAAGGTCATTACGAAGCTTTCCAACAACAGTGTGGCTTCTGTCGTCAATAAGGCCGAGCAGCAGAAGGGGCAGGACGCCCAACAGACAGGCCAGCCCGGCGGTTCGGGTTCGTCTGGCTCCAGCTCCGATTCGTCGGGCGGCGGTTCCGGTTCGGGCTCCGCCTCTGGCGGTGGATCTTCGAGTGATGGCTCGACGGACGGCGGTGCCGGCGGCGACACGGGCTCGGGTGGTCTCTCGGCTGCCGAGGAGGAGAGTATTCACAGCTGGCTCGTGACCAAATACAACATGCTCGATGGCTATGTCGCCCGCGCCAACAGCGTGGTTTCGACCTATAACGCTACGGGCGATACCGGACCGTGCGACAGCCTGGCCAACGATATGTTTGTCATCCGTGCCGAGTTTGGCCGGCAAACGTTTTCTCCCAAGTCAAAGTGGTATCAGCAATACGCCAACCTATGGGGTTGCTACACCAATCTGTGCCAATGGGTGGGGCATTATGGCGATGACGACGTCGCGCTCAACAACTTCAATACCAAAGTGGCGGCGATCGCCCTATGACGAATAGCCTTGCTTCTGTGGCAACCCAGTCGCTCAGCCGTGACCCTATGGTGGGCCTGCGCCTGGCGCGCGTTGGAGGGTTTGAGCCCGCCATTGCGCTGGGCCCGGACGAGCTTCCCGCCTACCTGCGCCGTTTTACGATGCTGTTTGCCGATGACGCCACCATGCGCCGCGGCGGTATCGGCCGTGTGACGCGTGCCGTCAACGCGCAGGGCGAGGCCGTGGCACTCAAGCAGCTCATCTTGCCAACGCGCGACGAATTTGATGACGATGTCGCCCACGAGGCGCTGGTCACCAAGTTCAAGGCGGCGTTTCGCGAGGAATATGAATGCCATCGCGCCCTTTCGGGCCTTAGAGGCTTTCCCCGCCTGTATGGATGGGGCGAGGTTGACGGCGTGCCCGCGATTGTCATGGAGTGGGTCGAGGGCGAGACGCTCGCTCGCCTGCGCTCGCGCCTTGCCGTGGACGATGCCGGGCGTCTGTCGCCGCTCCTGGCGGCGCGCCTGGGTCGCGACCTGTTCGATCTGCTCTGCCGCATGAGCTTGATAGGCGAGGGGTTCGTCCATCGCGATATCTCGCCCGCTAATATTATGGTGCGCACGGCGCGCCTGCCGCTCGACCGACAGCTTGCCGAAGGCACCTTCGACCTGTGCTTGATCGACTTTGGCTCTTCGCTGGCGCTCGAGCCCGCCTCTGCGGTGGCCGGCACCGGCGGCAAGGCGTCGTTTACCGAGCGCTATGCCACGCTGCGCCGCGCGACGGTGGCCTACGCCCCGCCCGAGATGCTCACCGACGATATTCCCGACCTGCGCATGCTTCGCATGTCGCCGGCAATCGATGTCTATGCAGCGGCGAGTACGGTCTACGAGCTCATCGCCGGTGTCGCGCCGTACGAAGTAGCGCCGGGTGCGTCGGGTACTTCGGGCTCGCGCAAAAAGACGTGCGATATCGCCAGCCCTTATCGCCTCAAGATGGATACGCTGCCCGATTATCCCGTTGGCGCCCACGCGCCCGGCTGCGACTTGACGCAACTGCTGCGACGCGAGCCCGATGTGGCACTTGCCGCGGCCGAACAGGCTCAGCAGCTGGGACTCGATCCAAATTCCGAGGATCTGCGCGATGCGCTGGCGTTTGTCGATGCCCAGTTGTTCGACGTGGTCATGGCCTGCCTGTCCTGCCATCAGGAAGATCGTCCCGAGCCGGCTGCGGTGGAGGCGGCGCTCTCGGCATTTTGCGACCACTATGCGCAAAATGTCGCCCGCTCGATTCGCGCCGAGCCGCTCATGCCGTGCCCGATGGAGGTATCGGGGCACACGGCCCGGCGTGCGGCGATGGTTGGTGCGACGGCGGTATGCGGCGTGCTTTGGGCTGTGGTCGTGGTATCAGCTGCGCTGTTGGCGTCGGGCGCCCATGTGACGCTCGTCGTAGGACCGCTTATGTGGTCCGGGAAGCTGCCGGCCATTATCGCCGCACTGGCGTTGGCACCGCCGGGCATGGTGGGCATCGCTGCCGGCGCCATGGCACACGATCGTCGCACGGGGTTCCTGCAAGGCGTACTGGCGCTTTCTGCCTGCGAGGTTCCGGTGCTGATCGCGGTTGCATGCACCGTGTTTTCCCAGCGCGCCGTAGCGAGCGGCTTCGTTGCCGCCTTAATTGCAACCTATGCGCTCACGTGGTTTTTGCTGGCGATGGGGTTTGCCTTTGAGCTTCCCGTCGTGTCAGCGCGACGTGCGAAAATTTCCATGGCGACGCCGCTTGCCGGCGGAGCCGCGGCTGCTCGCGCCTTTGGCGGGCCGGCCGAAGTATCCGACACTATCTCTGCGACCAAGGAGGGCTAAGCCATGGCTTCTCAAGCTGAGCTCACCCCGTGCGGGGCAATGTTTGACATCTTTAAGCGCGCAGCGCACCTGAGCCATATCGAACTGTGCGGCCTGGTGCTCTCGAGCCGCCCGCTCGTCGACGGCCGTAGTCCGCAGAGCCGTGCTGCCGATCGCTCTTGGGTTTCGCGCTTTATCGTGCGCGCGCCAGTCGGCACGCTGCAGGAACGTTATTTTGCCGATTACGGTACCTCGGCCGCGCGCATTATGTCGCAGCTGGCCTTGCGCCGCCGCAATCCCATGGACGCCGCGGCCGTGACCAACATGGTGTGCGGCCCCGCTGGCGAGCCCATGGTGCGGGCACTCGAGGAATGCCATCAGGACACGAATCTCTATCGCAATGCGCTCGAGCGCCTGTCGCAGGCGGCTGAGCTCATGCCCGCCGAGCGCGCCGAGGCCATCCTGGTGCTGTTTGTCGCCGTGGGCTGCTCGGCAGATGTCCGCTCGTCGGTGACCTATGCCCTCGACTACGCTCATGCGACCTGTGGCGGAGCCACGTCGACGCCGCGCTCGCTGAGCACCTCGACGGTCACGGGCGAGCGCGAGGCGGCGCCTGCGCACCCGTTGGGACTGCTGCGCGTGCAAAACGGCTACGTGGTGAGCACCCCGCGCTGGATTCAGCCGAGTGAGGAGGGCGTCGAGATCGGCGCGCTGGCGACGGGGGAGGGCGATATCACCGATGTGGGCGATGACGTTTCGGCTCGCCATGCCCACGTGTGGTGCGATGACCAAAATGTCTGGTACGTCGAGGACCTGTCGTCCACCAACGGAACTGTGGTGGTAAACGGCGCGACGAACGTCTGCACCCAGGTCGAGCCCGGCCGCTCCGCTCAGCTCAACCCCGGTGACGAGCTCAGGCTCGGAGAATCCACAACCTACGCCATCCTCCTCGGCGCCCTCTGACTCATCTCCTAAATAAGTTGCGGTGAAATAGGGACTGTTTAAGACTGCGGCCGGCAAAAACAGTCCCTATTTCACCGCAACTGCCATTTGGTCCCTCGGTGACGGAAGGATAATTTTTGCCCTTGATGGTCGCTCGGGGTAAACCTTTACCGCCCGCCTATATTTGTCGAAATTACACTTGACGGCGGGGTACAATAAACCCGCATGCGGATTTCCGTTGCGGGCGCTTCCCATCACCGGGGCGTGCCCGGGAGCATCCGGCATGCGGCCTTTGCGGCGCTCGATCATGTGCAAGACGGGTAGCTGGGCCTGTGGGGCGCGTGCAGCCCTCCTCGCCTCGGCATGCCTTCTCTCCACGCCATGTACCTGCTGCTGAGTCCGCCTGTCAGATGACTGGAAGCAACAGCGAAAATCCCATCACGCCAACATCCCGGTAATCGCCGGGGCCTGTATACCTATATGAGAGGAGAGGGGTATATGGCGCGTAAGTTTAAGTCTATGGACGGCAACGAGGCGGCCGCATATGTTTCGTATGCGTACACCGAGGTAGCGGGAATTTATCCCATTACGCCGTCCAGCCCGATGGCCGACCATGTCGACCAGTGGGCGGCCCAGGGTCGCAAGAACATCTTTGGCACCCCGGTCAAGGTCGTCGAGATGGAGTCCGAGGCGGGTGCAGCCGGTACCGTTCACGGTTCGCTGGGCGCCGGTGCTCTGACCACCACCTACACGGCTTCTCAGGGCCTGCTCCTGATGATCCCGAACATGTACAAGATCGCGGGCGAGCAGCTCCCGGGCGTCTTCCACGTCTCCGCGCGTTGCGTCGCTTCCCACGCCCTGAACATCTTTGGCGATCACTCCGACGTCATGGCCTGCCGCCAGACCGGTTTCGCCATGCTCGCCGAGGGCAACGTCCAGGAGGTCATGGACCTCTCGCCGGTGGCTCACCTTGCCGCCATCGAGGGTAAGACCCCGTTCCTCAACTTCTTCGACGGCTTCCGCACCAGCCACGAGATCCAGAAGGTCGCCATGTGGGACTACAAGGATCTTGCCGAGATGTGCGACATGGACGCCGTCCAGGCTTTCCGCGACCACGCGCTCAACCCTGAGCACCCGCACACCCGCGGCAGCCATGAGAACGGCGACATCTTCTTCCAGAACCGCGAGGCCTGCAACAAGGTCTACGACGAGCTCCCTGCCGTCGTCGAGGGCTACATGAAGAAGATCAACGAGAAGCTCGGCACCGATTACGGCCTGTTCAACTACTACGGTGCTCCCGATGCCGATCGTGTCGTCGTGTGCATGGGCTCCTTCTGCGACGTGCTCGAGGAAGTCATCGACTACCTCAACGCTCACGGTGAGAAGGTCGGCCTGGTCAAGGTTCGCCTGTTCCGTCCGTTCTCCATCAAGCACTTCGTGGACGTTCTCCCCGAGACCGTCCAGAAGATCGCCGTCATGGACCGCACCAAGGAGCCGGGTTCCATCGGCGAGCCGCTCTACCAGGATGTCGTCTCCGCTCTCTACGAGGCCGGCAAGACGGGTATCAAGGTTGTCGGCGGCCGTTACGGCCTGGGCAGCAAGGACACGCCTCCCGCGTCCGCGTTTGCCGTCTTCGAGGAGCTCAAGAAGGACGAGCCCAAGCGCGAGTTCACCATCGGCATTGTCGATGACGTGACCAACCTGAGCCTGCCCGAGGCCGAGGATGCGCCCAACACCGCAGCTCCCGGCACCATCGAGTGCAAGTTCTGGGGTCTGGGTGGCGACGGTACCGTCGGCGCCAACAAGAACTCGATCAAGATCATCGGCGACCACACCGACAAGTACGTTCAGGCCTACTTCCAGTACGACTCCAAGAAGACCGGCGGCGTTACCGTCTCGCACCTGCGCTTTGGCGATTCCCCGATCCGCTCGCCGTACTACGTGACCAAGGCCGACTTTGTCGCTTGCCACAACCCCAGCTACATCGTCAAGGGCTTCAAGATGGTCCGCGACGTCAAGCCTGGCGGCACCTTCCTGGTCAACTGCCAGTGGAGCGACGAGGAATTCGCCGAGCACATGTCCGCCGTGGCCAAGCGCTACATCGCGAACAACAACGTCAACGTCTACCTGATCGACGCTATCGACCTGGCCGCCAAGGTTGGCATGGGCAAGCGCACCAACACGGTGCTCCAGTCCGCCTTCTTCGCGCTGGCCAAGGTCCTGCCCGCCGAGGACGCCCTGCAGTACATGAAGGACGCGGCTACCAAGTCCTACATGAAGAAGGGCCAGGCCATCGTCGACGCCAACCACAAGGCCATCGATGCCGGCGCTACCGCCTTCCGTAAGTTCGAGGTTCCGGCCGACTGGGCTACCGCCGAGGACGCCGCTCCTGTCGAGCTTTCCGAGGAGACCAAGTCCGCTATCGCCCAGCAGGTCAAGAACCTGCTCGAGCCCATCGATCGCATGGATGGCGACAGCCTGCCCGTTTCTGCCTTTGTCGATTGTGCCGACGGTCAGTTTGAGCTGGGCGCCTCCGCATACGAGAAGCGCGGCGTCGCCGTGGTCGTTCCTCACTGGGACGAGACCAAGTGCATCCAGTGCAACCAGTGCGCCTATGTGTGCCCGCATGCCACCATCCGTCCGTTCGCGATGACCGAGGACGAGGCTGCCGCCGCGCCCGAGGCTACCCGTACGCTCGACGCCATGGGTCCCAAGGCCAAGGGCATGAAGTTCACCATGGCCGTGTCCCCGCTCGACTGCATGGGCTGCACCAACTGCGTCAAGGTCTGCCCCAAGGGCGCCCTCGAGATGGTTCCCGCCGAGCAGGAGATGGATCAGCAGCCCGTTTGGGACTACATGGTCAAGAACGTCTCCGAGAAGAAGGAGCTCATCGCGGCCAACGTCAAGGGCAGCCAGTTTAAGCAGCCCTACCTGGAGTTCTCCGGCTCCTGCGCCGGCTGCGCCGAGACCGCTTATGCACGTCTGGTGACCCAGGTCGCCGGCGACCGCATGTTCATCTCCAACGCCACCGGCTGCTCCTCCATTTGGGGCAACCCCGCTGCCACCGCTCCTTACTGCAAGGACAAGGACGGTCACGGCCCGGCGTGGAACAACTCCCTGTTCGAGGACAATGCTGAGCACGGTCTGGGCATGGCCATCGGTTACGAGGCCGTCCAGAATAAGCTGATCGCCGCCACCCAGGAGCTCATCGCCGCTGACGGTCCGTCTGACGAGCTTAAGGCCGCCGGTCAGGCTTGGATCGACTCCGTCAACGACGCCGAGGCCTCCAAGACTGCTGCTGCCGCCTACGTTGCCGAGCTCGAGAAGTGCGGCTGCGACGCTTCCAAGGCGATCCTCGCCGACAAGGCTTACCTCACTAAGAAGTCCTTCTGGATCTTCGGTGGCGACGGTTGGGCCTACGACATCGGCTTCGGTGGTCTGGACCACGTCCTGGCTTCTGGCCACAACGTCAACGTCTTCGTCTTCGACACCGAGGTCTACTCCAACACCGGCGGTCAGGCCTCCAAGGCCTCGAACCTGGGCCAGGTTGCTCAGTTCGCCGCTGCCGGCAAGGTGACCAAGAAGAAGTCTCTGGCCGAGATCGCTATGAGCTATGGTTACGTCTACGTGGCGCAGGTCGCCATGGGCGCCAACCCGGCTCAGACTCTTAAGGCCATCCACGAGGCCGAGGCCTACGACGGCCCGTCCCTCATCATCGGCTACAGCCCCTGCGAGATGCACTCCATCAAGAAGGGCGGCATGCAGAACTGCCAGGCCGAGATGAAGAAGGCTGTCGAGTGCGGTTACTGGAACCTCTTCCGCTTCAACCCCGAGGCTGCTGCCGGCAAGAAGTTCTCGCTCGATTCCAAGGAGCCCGCGGGCGGCTATCAGGAGTTCCTGATGAACGAGGCCCGTTACGCTTCGCTGACGCGTTCCTTCCCCGAGCGCGCCGAGGAGCTCTTCAAGGAGAACGAGCAGGCCGCTATGGATCGCTACGCTCACCTGCTGAAGCTCAAGACGGTGTACAACGAGGCCTAGGTCTCCCACCGCAGGATCTGAGGGCTAACCTTCGCGGACGTCCTCGGACATGAAAGAACCCCCGCTGCGCACTACGTGAACTGCCTCCCATTTCTTGGACACGAGAAATGGGAGGCTTTTTATGCGAGTCGACTTGAGGGTGAAGCACGACATCGAGGCCAGGAAGGCGGCGATCGGGCTCTTCGAG
>NZ_JBQHQI010000021.1:0-15154 GCF_052067375.1 Collinsella sp. HCP3S3_E11
AAGTACATAGTGGAGCACGAGTGGGGCAAGAGGAGGTACCTGGACATGTCGAAGCTGGAGGAGATGGACGAGCTGAGGGGAAAGGCGGAGGGCTAGAAGAGGACGGGGCCGGAGACGGCTAAATCAATTTGCGAAAGAATCTTGACGGTACCTGTAACAAACCGGGCATCTTTATCAAAAATGACAGAGTTTTTTGCCGTTTTTAAATCTATGACGCTTATCCATGAAAAGAAACTTTCACCTGTAAAGTCATTTATAAAATCTATTTGTACCTCTAAGTCAATGTATGGATCGCTCCATCCAGGATTATCTTGCGATAAGTCCAGCGGATAGCTTTGGAGAGTGCTCTCTAGGCACGCCTCACAATCTATCTCCAACGAGAGTTCAATATCGCTCCATCTTGTTGAGTTATCGTTCTCCTCCGTAAAAAGGGAAACGATTCGTATTCTTGCACTAAATAGGGATGCGTTTCCTCAAGATAGTCCTTGTAATTCTTGTATCTTGTGGGCAGTTCATGAAATAAATCAAATCCGTTGCCTATGATATAAAGAGTGGTCATCTGAGTCGTACTCCCGAGTTATAAAAGCGCAATAACATATTTGTGACATTTTGCCGATAAGGGCATCAATGTTGCAAGCAGCTAGAGACAACAAACGCGAGCCACAGGCAAGTTCTATGGCTCGCGTTTGAATGGGATTGATGCAAAGCCTTCTGTAGCTTTCAGCTTGCTTAAGAATCGATGAGAAGCTTTTGAATTCTCGATTCGATTACTCTGTCACAACAGAGTCCTCTTCCGCCTCTTCTTCCCTACCGCCCGCTGCACCTCTCTTGCAATGCGTCAGCGCGAGCGCTGCCGCAAGGGCGAAAACAGCCGCTAGGCAGATGAGGGGAACGACGCTGTTGGTGTCGCCGATCTGCGCGAGCTTCGCCTTGGGAATCTTGGGTGAGGCCTCCCCAACAAGGCCGGCAAACTACCAAAGGACTATGAAATAATACGAACATGCAGCGGAGAAAAAGACCATGATTGACGTGAGGAGCAGCATAGTTATTCTTGTCGTGCTTTCTTCCTTTATCGATTTACCTGAATTACTGATTTGTATACCGCTTGTACAAAAAGAAGGGGCAAGCAAGGCAGCGTATAGCAACAGCGGAGTAAGGTATCGTGCTTGACAACCTGCGATGGTATTCGCTCCAACTGATGTAAAGCTCACATATAATGCCGTACAAACCAGAGCAATCGATGATGCGACTATAGTAAGTCCCCACAACTTACCACACAGGCTCAATCCAAAAGCCTTCGTTTTTGGACCATCAATTAAAGATCCAACGATGAGAACCGTAAAAGGCAAGGCCGAGCTCCATTGCAACACAGTTGGAAGAGAGACGCCCATATAAGAGAATGAAAGCGAGTACATATCGGAATTTACAGGAGAAATATAGCCCAATATGAAGTTGATGAGCGTATATGCGTAATCCAACGGATGAGAGAGAATATACGCGATTTGACCTGACGCACTAACATCAGATCCCCCGCGGGCATCCCCTGCTTGCGCATCAGCGCTAAATAGCATTGGCAATACAAATGATAAAACCATTACTAGCCCGAAGGCGACTACGAAACCGATGTAGCGTTTGTAAGCGGTGCGCGAGGAAAACTTGGCTCGAGGCATAAGAAGTAGCAGACCAATGACCGGAAAGTATATTGCCTTTGGAGCAAGCCCTAGGAATAACGCAGTAACGATTTTTAGCAGGTTTTTGATTGTAAGTCGCTCGACCGGACAACTAATTTCTCTCACTATCAAAGCAGCTGCAAGCATGAGAAATGACGTCACAACAGGATCATACGAATAATTTGAAGCGAGAAAAATACTCGTCGGAAGAAGGCCAATGAGCATCATGGACAACTTTTTAGTAGGGATAATACGGATGGCGAAAGCAATAACTACTGCATATGAAATAAGGTTGCCCATCTTACCAAACATGACGCTCACCAAAATTGGAACATGGAATACGCGAGCTACCCACAGACCGATTGCCGATGGAACATACCCGAATGTGGAGACCGTAGTGAGGCTGTTTTTCGATATGGGCGATGCAAAACTTGCCTGCTCCATATATTCGCCCGACTGTTCAGCAGAAGCACCCGCTTCAGCGACCTCATCCACCGACTCGTAGAGCAATTCATGGTCTAAATTCACCGCGGCCCACGGCTTGGTGACGAGCAGTTGATCCGCGTATGAATACTCCGAATGTCCTAGGTATGACAAACCGAGCGCCCTGTCATAATGAATCTCGTCATCCCAAGAAATCGCGGTTACCGGAGGTGCGATGAAAACCAAGAAAGATCCCAATAGTAGGCAAGAGCTGAGAAAAAAAAGCTCGACTCTTCCCTTCTTCCAGAAACAAAAGAACGCACTAACGCCGACAAGGAACAAGCAAATCAACAGATAAGTTAAACGACCCGCAACTACACCGATTATCTTAGAGACAAAGTAACTAGG
This sequence comes from Collinsella sp. HCP3S3_E11, assembly GCF_052067375.1. Lineage (NCBI taxonomy): Bacteria > Bacillati > Actinomycetota > Coriobacteriia > Coriobacteriales > Coriobacteriaceae > Collinsella > Collinsella sp. HCP3S3_E11. The sequence goes on from NZ_JBQHQI010000021.1 coordinate 2,502, forward strand.
CACCAAGCCAATTATTGCGACAAAGAGGGTCATCAGCGTGACACCCGGAATAGAGTAGGCAAACAGTTTGCCAATAGACCTTTGATACGAATGCCCTGAAGGCCCGATCTTGGGAACCGCGGCGTACGAATTAGAGACATGTACGATCATGCAGCCCGAAATAGCGACGAAAAAGATTAGAATACGTCGCTTGCTCCAATCTGATAACTCTAACGGGGTAGACAACGGCGCTCCCCAAAGCGTAAACACCTCAAGAAGAATGGCACCTATAGCGCTTAACCCAATGATACAAGCAAGCATCTTGGGAGAAGAAACGCCATATTTGGTCTGTTTCGGAGTCCTAAGAAAGAAATGATACGAATAAGCAATGAATACAGCTCCGACAAACGCAGCCAGGGCATAGACAAAAGCCGCGGAAGGACATAGCTTGATAAAGGCCAGCGACGCAGCAGATAAAACGCCGACGAACAACGCGGCAATTACCCCAATATCTGCCTTACTCAGATCGGCCTTCCCAATAGTCATCTTTCTTTATCCTCCAAACCTCAAGCGGGGCTAAGGGCAGTTTCAGAGTTTTCCCCTCACTTGCTATTCTGCGCTGGTTAGTATCGATACAGCATGCCTGGGCTCAATCGATTTCTCATCATCTGATGATACAGTGAGCCCTCTTGGCTATTTGCTCATTCTCAAGTTCTTGTTCCAAGATTAGCAATATCCCGTGCAATTTTGAACGGCGCCTTGCAGAGCATGCCCTAGACGCAATAAATACGATGAGAATTACACATGAAGCGGAAAACCAAATAATCAGAGAGGCAATGGTGCTATCCGCAGAAATCTCACCATTGCCTCCCTTGTACCATTCTGAGAAGGCCCAGCCGATAGTAGCTCCCGGAAAACCCATCGCCACTGACATAAGTGAAACGATCTCGCCGTCCCCATTTGCGGCATCAAGCAGTGCAAGCAGGATTCTTACTTACTGCGCCAAACCAAGCTCCATCTTTTGAGGAGCCTCGGATGTGCAGCTTGAACAAAAAGAAATTCTAACCAAACGCCTCCTGGAAACTTTCTTATCGTTGTTACTCATTTTGAGCTCATACTCCGCACAGCCCAAAATCCTAGAATCGTCGTGACATCGTTTATGCGAAAGCATATCCGGGATTTTTATATTTAATATCCCTAACACACTCCCCAACCCGCCTGCAGCGCTACGCATCTTCTTGATCGTCCAATCACTTCATGAGCGCAAGCTATTCAACGCGAGAATTCTCGCGGCGTTTCAATTTGGGGATTTTTACCATGATTGATTCGGCAGGAGATGACGAGTCTAGCACCGGGGCTGCGCCGCGAGGTGGAGTATAATCACTTTTCGTTGAACGTTTTGTCCGTGAAAGGCAAGTGCATGCGATGCGAAGATACTCAGGCTCCGTCCCCGAAGCCGATTTTGTGGATGGTCATTCCTTGTTACAATGAGGAAGCTGTCTTGCCGGAAACATCTGGGACGTTTTTGTCTGAGCTCAGCGGATTGATTTCGGCCGAAATCGTAAGTGATAAAAGTGCCATTCTGTTTGTAGACGATGGGTCGAGTGATAGCACATGGGCCATCATTGAAAGACTCTCAAACGACGATGCTCATTTCAGGGGAATATCACTGTCAAGAAATCGAGGTCATCAGAATGCCCTTCTTGCGGGGCTTATGGAAGCGCGTAAGTACTGTGACGTCTCCATTTCTTTGGATTGCGACGGGCAAGACGATATCTCGGCCGTATCTAAAATGATTGAAAAGTACCTGAACGGTAGTGACGTCGTATATGGCGTTAGAAACGACAGGTCTACCGATACGTTCTTTAAAAGGATGACTGCGGAGGCTTTCTACGGCATGATGAAAGAGATGGGGGTAGATACCGTCTTCAATCATGCGGATTATAGGCTCTTGAGCCTTGCCGCTCTGGATGGGTTGTCGGAATATGGAGAATCAAATCTGTTCTTGCGCGGAATGGTTCCGTTGATCGGGCTTCCCAGTTCAACCGTTGAGTACTCGCGCGCAGCTCGCGTTGCGGGTGACAGTCACTATCCCCTACGAAAGATGATCGCTCTCGCTGTTGACGGGATAACGAGCCTTTCGATTAAGCCTGTCCACCTGATTAGCGCGGCGGGCGCTGTAATTGGCCTCGTTGGCCTATTGGGGACCTTTTGGGCGATCCTCTCTTATTTCTCTGGGGCGACGGTTTCGGGCTGGACGAGTACCATCTGTGTCATCTTGTTTTTGGGTGGCATGCAACTCCTTAGCCTCGGTGTTATCGGCGAGTATGTGGGCAAGGCGTATCTTGAGACAAAGAGTCGCCCGCGCTATCTAATCGAAAAGAGAACGTATGAAAGCAACCGACGAAACCTAAGGGGCTAACGTGGTCGAATCTTGTCCTACGACACGTGGAGTCGTTAAGATTCCGTGGTTTTTGCGTTTTGGCAGATGTGTCGCTTTGGCGTATTTCTCGCTTGCCCTGCTTGCCGTTGCTTTCCTTGCCCCGCGCCTGCCTTATGCCTGCAAAGGGGAGGAGGCATCCCTTTTTTTACCTTGTCTGGCTGTGGTTGTGATAGTGGGGCTCGTTGTCTCTGTGGCATTGGCTAAGAGACGGCCAAAGGTGAACGTGGACTTCCTTGGTCTTCGAATGTTTAGACGCGTTAGCATTTCATTGGCCGTGGTAGTTTTCGTGCTTCAAATCTGCCTAATCAATAGCATATATTTTGAGACGGGCTGGGATGTCGGTGTGCTGATGTCGGGGTTGTCCGATGAGGGAGCCACTCTGGATTATTTCTCGCGCTATCCCAACCAGCTGTTTTTGCTTTACATCTTCAAAACTGTGGGCCACTTTTGCCAACTTATTGGATTCCAAAACGTATACCTCATGCTTGACGTGGTGGGAGCAGCGTGTGTTACTTTGGCTGTTGTTCTGACCTCCTTTGTTGTGGCGAGGCTGGCGGGTTTTGGTCCTGGGTACTATACGCTTGCGTTCGGTTGTTTGTACTTGAGCTTCTCTCCTTGGATTGCGGTTCCTTATTCGGATACGTATGGAACTATCTGCCCCGCGCTGGTCTTGTTTCTGTACAACAATACCGGCCGAAGCCCGTTACGCACATTCGGCATGCTCTTTTTCGGCGTGGTCGGATACTTTATTAAGCCTACGGCCATCTTCGTTGTTGTCTCAATTGTGCTTATAGAGGCTGCATGCGCGATAAGTCGTCGAAGGATTATCGTTGACGGGCAGTTGGAGTGCTCTCAATTCAAATCGCTCTTTTTCCAATTCGCTGCAATCACATGTGCTCTTGTTCTCTCGTTTGGCGCTAACTCACTCGCAAGGGAGGCGGGTCCGGTGATTGATGCCGATAAATCCTTTTCGATGGCTCATTTCTTGATGATGGGATTTAATGACGAGACTTATGGGTGCTACTATGAAGACGATGTTATCTATTCCGCCTCATTTGGTAGCCAACAGGATAGATCACATGCAAATTTCGAAAAGTGGGCTGAGAGGTTAGAGTCTCTGGGTCCCCAGGGTGTTTTGAAGTTGATGGTCCAGAAGACTATTTCGAACTATTCGGACGGTACTTTTGCGTGGGCTGCTGAAGGAAACTTTTTTTTGAGTACTCCTCATTCTGACAAGACGCTGTCAAAGTTCTTTGGAGAAGACGGCTCTTTCAGGCTGTTCCAGGTTTTTGCCCAGCTTTGCTGGATGTTTGTCCTGGTCGGTATCTGTCTGAACTGGCTCAAGTTCCCTAGATCAAAGACGGAGTATGTGGTTTTATGTTCGGTGTTCTTGCTCAGCGTGTTTTTGATGCTGTTTGAGTGCAGGGCCAGGTATTTGTTTCTCTATTCTCCATTTTTTATTGCGCTCGCGGTGCTTGGATGGAGAAACCTAGTTGATGTGTTTGCGAAGCGATTCTCGGAAAACAGACTGTCTGGCCGAGGAAGACTCCGCGGGTTTTAGCTTGCGCCGAGAAACCTCTTTCTAGACCAGTAATTCCACATCATAACAACGGCTGTTGCAGCTTTTTATTATTCTATAGTCCAGGTTCGCCAAGTAGGTCCAAATCCAGATACATAGCTCGTTGCGACCAAGCCCGCTACGGAAAGGGTGACAAATATAAAGAGCTCATTGCGTTTTTAAAGGCCTTCAATGTGCTTGGATACATACTTCACTCTGACCTAATCGGTTGCCGGCGTGGGTGAGCTTGTCCAGGACGGTGACGTGCATCCCGGGGTGGTTGTTGACCACGTAGTGCACGAAATTGGACCCGATGAAGCCGCAGCCACCGGTGACGATGATGTTGGTGGGTTCGAAGGACATATAAACTGGTGTCATGCTACTTGAGGGCGAGCTCTTCAACAAGTGCGTTCACGCGACGTCTGAGCTCTGCAATCTTTACCGTGTTGGAGAACTCTCGATAAAGAAGCAGCGCAATTGCATAGAGAAATACGAAGTTCGACGGGCTTTCGAAGCCAAGGGCCCCTGCGAGCCAGAAGGCAATCTGGGGAACGGCTGCAAACACGACAAAGCTCAAAGCAAAGAACAACCAGAACACGGAGTCGAGAACCTGTATCTGAGCCTTACGGAGCTTCTTCACAATCACGAATAAGATGGCAAATGCACCCAGAATGAGTACGACCCTTAAAATGCTAGACATATAATCACCTGAACCACTGAACGAAAAGAATGGAGATGCAAGCTCGCGCCATGTAAGCAATCGACTTGGAGATATTAAGGTAGCTCTCCCCCGCCTGGCGTTCACGCATCTCAACTTGAACCTCGCTCACCTTCGCCCCCTTTTTTATAAGAAGCGAAATGCTCTCGGGCTCAGGGTTAAGCGAGTCGTCCTGCGCGAAGCGCTTAATCATTTCCTTGCTAAACATTCTCATTCCCGAGGTAGGGTCAGCTACGCGCTTTCCCGTAGTCAGCTTGATCATGACTGTAATAAGGCGTGAGCCAATCATTCGAGCAGAGATTTCCTTTTTCACGTGAAGGAAACGTGAGCCAATTACTATATCAGCGTCTTCATTAATAGCGGTCTCGAGCATTTCATCAATGTACTCAGGCATATGCTGGCCATCCGCATCAAACTGAAGGGCATAATCGTAGCCGTTGCGGAGCGCGTACTTCATGCCCGTCTGAAATCCAACGGTGAGGCCAGAATTAACTGGCAGCGTTACGTGGTTGTACCCACGATCGCGACAAATCCGCTCAGTTGAATCCTTGGAGCCGTCGTTTACTACGAGATAGTCAACATTTGGAGCGACACACGCCAACTCGTCAACCGTTGCCTCGAGCGATTCTTCCTCATTATACGCTGGAATAATAACCAGCAAGCGCTGATGCTTATCCATCCACCCCACCTTTTATCTTCCGAAACGTGATTCAGGCGTCACGTACTATTTCCAGTAGCCTTTTAGCTGAATAACTAACGCGGTTGCCATGAAACCTATTCCACAGAAAGCAGAAATGAGACAGACATATGTAACACCATCCATCGAATACAGACCAATTAAAGGTAAGGCACAGAGAGAGGAAATAAGAGCAGCAACATTCCCAACAAAGGCACCCCGGAAGTTTCTGATAGCCATTAGCAAATCGTTTACAAACCACATATACCCCGTAAGCATTGCAAGCGCCACAAGAGGAGAAAGTAGATATGAAAAGCCAGACATCTTTTTCCCGTACACAAGAACAAGAACCGGTTCACCTAAAACCATTACTCCAATAGCGCACACCAGCCCCAGAACAACGATCCCGACCGTCGCCTTTGTCAAAAGCGCATTGAAGCCTTTCCTGTCCCTAGCAGCAAAACTCTCCGAAAAATAGCCTAGAAGAGGATTGTAGATATAGGAGGCGCCCGTCTGAATAAGCGCAACAGGAGCAGCTGCGGCAGCATAAATGCCAAGAGTAGCCTCCCCTTGAACACCAACAAGGTATTGCCTTGGAATCGAAGATGCTGACGCCGCGGCAATGGACGCAAGAACGATGGGGAGACATCTCAAGGCCAGTCGAAGGCACTTTTTGAACGAGATGCTTGGGGCCAATGGGCCGAATTGAAGGGTCCTTGGTATATCGTAGACAGCACCAACGACGATCACGACAACGGTCATTGCAACTATCGCCGCCTCGAGCGATTCGTATAAGCCAAACACTACGGTAAAGGCAACAAGAGATAGAATCCCCTGAAAAGACAGAGACTTACCGATGTAATCCATTCGATGATGGCGCTGATCGCACGCGTGAAAGACGTCTACAACCAAGGAAATAGACTTGTAGACGGCATAGAGCAGAATAGCTGCAAGCGCTCCCGATTCGCATGTAAACAGCGAATAGCCGGTGCACAGAGCGAGCGCGACTCCGCAAGTGAAAAACCGAAACGCCAGGTATTCACCTGTCGTATTCTCATTCTCAACATCTGAGACCTGGTACGTATACATGCGATACTGAGCGATAGGGGCAAAGATGTTGTAGATGGACATTGCCAAAGAGAAAACGCCGGATGCCTCGTAACCAGAACCAAGGCGAACGATCAGAATCGTAATCAGCCATTGACAAGCAAGGTTAACGATGGAACCGAACGAGTTCCAAAGCATATTCTGTTTAAGAGAGAGCTGCTTAACCTCACTCATCTACCGAACCAATGCTTCCCCGAGACTTTGCAGCCCCTTCTCCAGAACATCAGCGATTCGTTCACTCGCATGACCGTCACCATACGGGTTGCTGGCATGAGCCATGTGGGAATATGATTCCTCATTCTCCAAGAGGTCGCAACATGTTGAGAAAATAGTCTCTTCACTTGTGCCAACAAGCTTAAGCGTACCCGCCGCAACGCCCTCAGGGCGCTCGGTCGTGTCACGCATCACCAAAACAGGTTTACCCAAGCCCGGAGCCTCTTCCTGAATGCCACCCGAATCGGTAAGAATCAAGTAGGAGCGGGCCATGAAATTATGAAAATCAACCACGTCTAGAGGATCAATTAGATGAATGCGGTCGCAGCCGTCCAGTTCCTCATGAGCCGCTTTGCGAACGACAGGATTCAAATGGACGGGATAAACAGCGCGCACGTCATCATGCTTTTCAACAACCCTGCGAATGGCCCTGAACATGTGGTGCATGGGCTCGCCAAGATTCTCTCGACGATGAGCCGTAATCAAGATCAGGCGCCCATCTCCAACCCAATCAAGCTCGGGATGCGAATAATGATCGCGCACCGTCGTACGAAGCGCGTCAATGCCTGTATTTCCCGTCACAAAAATTCGACTGGAATCCCGATGCTCAGAAAGCAGGTTGTTGCGAGCTGCTTCAGTTGGCGCAAAGTGCCAAGCGGCAAGTATGCCGGTTGCCTGTCTATTAAATTCCTCGGGATACGGTGAGTGGATGTTGTATGTACGCAGACCCGCCTCGACATGACCTACGGGAATGTCCTTGTAGAAGCATGCAAGTGCGGCGGCGAAGGACGTCGTTGTATCACCGTGGACAAGCACAATGTCGGGCTTGAGCTGATCCAGCACGCCGTCCAAGCCATTAAGAACAGCCGTGGTAACATCGAACAAAGTCTGTCCTTGTTTCATAACGTGCAAATCAAAATCGGGCACAACCCCAAACTCCTCAAGGACCACGTCGAGCATCTGGCGATGCTGGCCGGTAACGCAAACCTTCACGTTAAGGCCAGCTCGGTTCTTCAGCTCCTTTACGAGAGGACACATCTTGATTGCTTCGGGCCTTGTTCCAAATACCAACAGGACCGTCTTCTTTGACAAAGAGCTCATGCTGCACTCCATACTTCACTCAAACCTATTTGTACAAACCAAGCAGCCTCAATAACGAACGGTATATAAATCCACAAAACGGAATGGCTTTTGCCTTTATTCCGACTTTGCTATGCATCAACTCTGAAACGTAAAGGCGATATCCCTTCCAGTTCGTAATGAGCAACCGATCAGTATTCTTCGTGTAGCCATCGGCAAGGTATTCGCACACGTAGAGAGGAAAGGCGTACCCGCGAATTAGATATCCATCGTTGCTGAATCTATTAAAGACAACTGCTTCAGGAACAAACCGCTCATCTTCAAAGACCGGGAATCGATACCTCCTCAACCGTTCCGTCACAAAGGCCTCGGCAAGGTCACCCGTGATCCCCTTCGACCGGCGATCAATTGACGAATAATCGATGTACGAACCCACATTGTCTTGAAGAATTCCTCCCGTAAGCTTGTTGCCCGGAAAAATACGAACTCCCGACAAGGCCATCAGGCGCTCGTTAGACATAACGGTTTCACAGTTCTCCCCAATACGCTCCAAGGCATCATCGGTTAGATAATCGTCGCTGTCCACCGGGAAAAACAAGGCTCCCTCCGCCTCATCAAGACCCTTATTCCATGCAACGTGCTTTCCGCTATTGACCTGAAAAAAATAGCGGATAGGAAATTTCACCTGACAATCTTGCCGCATCGCCTCGACGAGCTTTCGCGTGTCATCCGTGCTTCCATCATCAACAATTATCCATTCGAAATCTCGAAAAGATTGCCTTTTCAGACTTTCGAATAGCCTAGGAAGGATATATGCGCGATTATAAGTCGGGGTAAAAACCGTTATAAGCATAGACAACCCGCTCACTTTAGCAACTGGACCCAACGCTCCCCAGATCCCTGGCAAACGGGATGAGGGAATTTGCAAAAGAAACCTCTTGCACCAGGCGATCACATGAATCCCTGTCGCATACCGCATTGTCCATTTTCAAAACGAGATCATCCACATCCCCGTTATACAGAAGTCCAACACCATGTCTATCAATCTCTTCGGCAATGTCGTAAACGTAAGGAGTAGTGATTACCGGCCTGTGCGCCGCGACGTATTCCAAGAACTTGTTAGGGTAAGCAAAGTGGTTCGTTGGAACGTCCTCTCTCAACATCACGAAGAAGTCCGCAGCACAGAACACGCTAGGGAGGTCAGATGGCTTGAAGCTATCGAATTCAACGTCGTCACAATCACCGATTGCGGCACGTGCAGAAGCAATGTCACCAGACAAAACAAGTAGCTTTGCCCCACGCCTCTTCAGTATTTCGCGATACAACTCTGCAGTTTGCGGAAGGCATTGCCACGACGAAGCTCCGCCTGAGTAAACGAGCAGCCACTCGTCATCTTCTACGCCGTACTTCCTCCTATAATCCTCTCGATACTTAAGCTCCTCCGCACGACCAAAGCTTGGCTTCGCCCCCGTCGCACACGGAACAATGTAGAACTGACCCTCTTTGCAGCCGCACTCTCGACAAAGGAAACTGCGATACGCTCGAGAAACACAAAAGATACGATCGAACTTACGCAAATATTTACGCTGCTCGTATCTCTCAACAAAAGCGGCGGCACGGTGGAATGAGCCAAGGAAGAGGGGCTCGTCGCGTGCAAGAAGGGAGCCGTCGCCGTAATAACCATGAACATCAGCACATACAAAAGCTCCCGACGCCTCGGCGGCGCGCTTCATCCGGTCGACATAACGAAACAGCCCCACGCCAGAAAGGATGATCGCCTTGTAGGAGCCACTCAAAACCATTTTTTCCGCAGTGGTAATTAGCTCTTCATATCCCGACAGCAGCTGCATGGGATTCATAAAATCCCGCCGAACATAAACGCCGGGTCCAAAAGCTTCACCACCCTCGGAAACACCCAAGCGAACATTGCAAAGAGCCGCAACATCAGACTCAATGCCCCACCCATTCTTTAGCGCATCTGCTCTATTTTTAATCAGGCTAAACTCGCCGCCCGAGGTGACAACATTCCTTGAGGTCACAATAAGAATATCGTGCATCACTATACCTTCTCATTCTCCTACTTCTGAAGAAAACAATATCCGAACGAGGAAACAAAACCGCGGCAAACCCCAGTCAACGGAAAAGCAACACCAACATAATTGCTACGCACCAAGAAGTTCAACGAGCCTCTCTGCAGTATTGCCCCACGTACAATACTCTCGAACTCTACTCTGGACCAGCCGTCCCTTTCGCCGCATCTCCGCTCTCGATGCGCACGCCGCTCGTATTGCTTCGGCAATTTGGCTGGGAGCACAGCCATCCAACAAAAACCCGCAATCTTCCTCGCCGAATACTTCGTCAACTCCACCCACCAAGGGAATGATTGCCGGGGTGCCGCACGCCGAAGACTCGAGAAGAGTCGTACAAAAACCCTCTGATCTCGTAGGAAGACACAGCACGTCTGCAGCCTGAAGCAAGGACGACACATCCGCCGAGCGCAAAGGACCAACATAGGAGACATTCTCAGGAGCAGATTCCATCAACTCACGCAGAGGACCATCACCCGCAACCACCAGCTTTACGGGCGTTTCATTCAGTTGCTTCATAGCCGCAAGAAGGGAGTCGATACCCTTCTCAGGAATCAACCTTCCAACAAAACAGGCAAGAACCAAATCCGTCCCGACGCCCAATTCGGCACGAAAATCTCGGTTTGAGGCATTGGAGCAATAAGCATCAACGTCAATCGCGTTAGGCAGGATATCAATGCCAGAAATACCAAATTGTCGAAGCCAATCCAGGCTTTTCTTAGAAACACCGCAAAACACTGGATGAAACCGCTTGGCAATCGAAGTAATTATGTGTTCATAGGCACGAACGAACACATCCAACACTGCGTTTCCGAATGTAAGATACTGTGACCCATGGTCAAGAACGATGGGGGTAAGATGCTGGCGCCTGGCGAACCGAAGCCCACAGATTGAATGGGGATAAAACCTCGTATTAACTAGGACGCCATCGAAGTGCTCGCCATCAAGAGCCCTCAGCATGCTCCGATAAGCTCTTCCAAAACGCGAGACAGGGAACCTGCCACCAAGCAATGGAAAACACGGCAGCCTTACAACCTCAATACCATCGTCTGTTACCTCTCGAGACGGCAGCGAATCGCAATTACACGTGACCACGACCGGCTTATGGCCCATGCCAATGAGCGTAACTGCGAGGTTTCTGGTATAGGACTCAACACCGCCAATGTGGGGCAGATATTGAGCGGAAAAGATTGCTATTCTCAGCGCTTCAGCCATTGATTCTTTCTTACTCTCTCGTCATCTCTATCTCGCTCTAGAAAAGCCAGAACGAGCTTGAATCTTGGCATAAGAGCTCCCAATCTCTTAGCAAAAGATATAGTTTATGGTAGCAGACCGCCCTACAAACAAAAGGACGGAGCTCATGCTCCGTCCTTTTGCTACCTGACGGTCACGGGATTACTCGTAAAACCGTTACCCAGATACTCTCTTGGTCGACGAGGGGCATGGTCGGATAGGACCAGTCGACCTCCACGTTTCTGCCCGCCTTGCGGCCGACCCTGCTCACAACCTTCCCGCTGACCGTGAACTGCCTGCACCGCTTGCAAAAGCGGCCGTGGGACATGGCCGCCTCGCCCCGAGCGGCGCATCCTCGCGGTACTCGCCGTGCAGGAACCTGAACGTGGCGCCAACCTTAGCGAGCTCGGCGTGGACCGCGTCCCAATCCGGGTCCGGGTATACCGGCCCCGGATTGGGACGCGGTCCGGGGACAGGCGGGCGTAAACCTCCCCGGCGCTCATCCGTTCCATTTCCTTCCAGGCGACGTCGCGCTCGGCTGCGGCCCTGAGCGCATCGGAGACGCTGACCTTCGACGCGTGCAGCGCGGCGGCGATCACGTTGAGCGACAGGTTCGACGGCGTCAGCCTGAGCACCACCCTCGCCGTCATCCTTCTCGCCAAGATCCGTTCCTTTCTCTCGACTACCGGTATGGCGTCTCGAGCGTATAGGCGGCGAGCCGGTGGGTCGCGGGCGCAGATGTGAGCGGTACTCAAGCGCGCTACAGGTGGTACAGAGAAAGACGATTACTCAAGTAGACCCATTACATGCACAAAACATCAAGGACAATTGCATTTAAGCCTTCACCGTAACCTTTACCGGGAACGGCCCAACGTCCATTTAGGTCCGTCGTCTTGGGAGCACACCCACGGGAAACAAGATTAAAGCGTGGGTCAATACACGGATTATTCAAAGGTTCAGTTGTTGCGTACGCTTTTAAATGCTGCGCCTGAACCCTAAGCCCTTCTCTAACGGAAGAAAAAGTATATCCGGGATTTCCAGGGCCGGTGGCTCCAACACCTCCAAAATTGCACTGATTTGCCTGGACCAAATTTCCGAATCTTAAATAACCTGTCTCTTTCATGACTTGAGCATATAAAACTTCAGGACATACTCCCTCAAATGAAGCTTCTTCGTAAAGAATCTTACAAAACTCATCAATAGATGCACTGCCTTTGCTTTTATACACGCTTGTTGGATAAGTTTGCCTCCCAACCGTCCTGCTGTAATGAGCGGCAGCATCCTCGTAAGAAGTGAAAGACGGGGACATTATATAGCCCTCAAATCCAGTCATGCTCGAACCATTACGATGCTCTTTCATCCCATATTCGAGATAGTGGAGATAATACCCTTTTAAATTACTTCCGTAAGCCTTCCTAAGATCGAGATATCTCGTTTTATAACTATAAACGTCGAACGCCTCGGAGCCGCGGCGGCCCTCCGACATGCCGTAGCTGATGAAGTGCCGCAGGACGGCCGAGTCGTCGACCGTGGTCACGCCGCCGTAGGTCGACTTGGTG
>NZ_JBQHQI010000022.1:0-7343 GCF_052067375.1 Collinsella sp. HCP3S3_E11
GCCCGGTCCCGTTCCGAACCCGGAAGCTAAGCCCCATCGCGCCGAGAGTACTGCGGGGCCAGCCCGTGGGAGGCCAGGGCGCCGCTGACCGGTGGACGGCACCGAGCCGTCGAAGGACCTGAAAAGGGGGAGGCCTCGCGGCCTCCCCCTTTTTCGTTTCTCAGGCAATTTGTCTCACATAGTAGCTGTGTTTTATAACCCTCGTTTGTCGCATCTTCTTTGAACGGGCTACAATATCGTAGTCTGTGTAGCATGGAGGTGAACATGGCTGAAGCTGGTATCGGCGTTGATATCGTCGAGATTTCCCGAATGAAATCAATTCTTGAGAAGACTCCGTCGTTTGCCCGGCGCGTGTTTACCGATGAAGAGCGTGCGTATTGCGATGCGTCGTCTCGCCCTGCCGCTCATTATGCCAGCCGCTTTGCCTCTCGCGAAGCGGTACTTAAGGCACTTGGAACGGGGTTTAGTCAGGGCGTTGGACGTAAGGACGTTTCCGTAACACGCGATAGGCTCGGCAAGCCAAAGGCTCTGCTTTCTGGTCGCGCTCTCGAAATCGCCCAGGATTTGGGTGTTGTCGAGGTTGCTCTTTCTATTACCCTTACGGGTGACTTGGCTGTCGCTAATGCCATTGCGATTACCGAGGATGCTCGACCTAAGCCTAAGGAAGAAAAAATGAGCACCAAGGAGCGCGTTGCCCAGACATTTAAAGAGGCTCGTTCTGTATTGGATGAGCTTGAACAGCTGCAACAATCTGCTTTGTCGGAGCATTTGATCGATGGTCCGCAAGATACGCAAGGAGCATAGATGAAACCGGTTTTGAGTACCGAGGAAGTCGTTCGCCTCGAGGATATCATCGAGCGCGAGGGCACCTCGAAGGCCGAGCTCATGGAGTTGGCAGGTGAATTTGCCGCCAACGAAATTTTAAAGCTCAACCCTGATCGCGTTCTTGTGCTGGTCGGCTTTGGCAATAACGGCGGTGATGGTTGGGTCGCTGCGGATATCCTGACCCATAAGGGCGTTGATGTTGATATCGTTTCTCCAGTTGAGCCGGATGAGATTCCTGCTGCCCTTGCTCGTCACGTTGCCCGTCGCACCGCCGGTCGCGACGTTCATGTGTGCGTTGGGCCTTCGCGAGACGAGCTAGAGGTTCTCATTAACAAAGCGGATGTCGTGGTCGATGCTATTTTTGGCACCGGTTTTCACGGCAACCTTCGTGCGCCGTTTTCTATTTGGATTCCTACGGTTAACGAGTGCGCCGATCACGTTGTTTCTATCGATGTTCCCTCGGGCCTGAATGCCGAGACGGGCGTTGTGGATGACGACTGCATCCGTGCCGAGCGTACCGTGACGATGATTGCCCCTAAGATTGGCCTCTACAGCGCTGACGGTCCGGAGTATGCTGGCGATCTGGTGTGTGGCGGTCTGTACGACCGCCTCGACGAAGTCATCGATGATGTCGATCATGCTGCCGAGATCGTTGAGCCCGGTGATCTGGTGGACTACTTTGCCCCGCTGCCCACGAATATCGATAAGTATTCGCGCGGCTCCGCGCTCATCGTTGCCGGGTCGGCACAATATCCTGGTGCCGCCATCATGGCCGCAAAGTCTGCCGCTCGTGCTGGTGCCGGTTATGTGGCCGTTGCGACGCCCGATGCGTGCGCCAACCTTATTCGTATGGCGCTCCCGTCGATTCCCGTTTTCGCCATTCCGTCTGATTCCCGTGGATCTTTTGGTGCCGCTGCGCGTATGACAGTGTGCGAGATTGCTAAGAAGTACAGCTGCGTTGTGTGTGGGCCTGGCATGACGACGTCTGCCGGATCGATGCAAGTTGTTTCGGGCCTGCTTGAGCTCGATGTGCCGCTTATCCTAGATGCAGATGCGCTCAACTGCCTTGCCAAGATTGCAATCGACGGCATCGACAGTAATCCCGAGATGTACCGTCGCGAGCAGCCGCTCGTTATGACGCCGCATTATCGCGAGCTTTCGCGTCTCGTTGCCGGCGACGAGGTCAATGATCTTGGCACTGCGATTGCCGCTGCTCAAAAGATTGTCTGGGCTGCTGGTTCCGATAATCTCGTTGTTATCGCTAAGGGCCCGACGACGGCCATTTGCGGCGTCGAGCGCGTGCTGCTGCCGCTTTCGGGCCCAGCGTCGTTGGCGACCGCTGGCTCGGGTGATGTCCTCGCAGGTATCCTTGCAGGAACGCTTGCGACCATGCGTGACGAGATGGACCGTTGGGAGCTGCTGTACTCGTATGCCGTCGCACTCCACAGCTATGCCGGCTTTGCTGCGGCGACGGAGTATGGCGAGAAGAGCGTTATCGCGACCGATCTTATCGACTTGATCGGTCCCGCCATGGAATTGGCGGCAAAGGATGCGCTCGATGATCTGGGAATCATGGACGAAGGGTCGGATGACTAATCATGAATAAAGCCGATTTGACGCGTTGGTCCTGGGTCGAGATCGACCGCGGGGCGCTCCGCCGCAATACGAGGGCCTATAAGAACTTGCTAGATCCGCGTCAGCGCCTGTGCTGCGTGGTTAAAGCCGATGCTTATGGTCATGGAGCCGTCGAGTGCGCCAAGATCATGTATTCGGCCGGTGCCGACATGTTTGCCGTGGCGACGGTCAGCGAGGGTATTGAGTTGCGCCAGGGCGGAATCACCAAGCCCATCCTGATTCTAAGCGAGCCTCCCATCGAGGCTATTCCTTCATTGCTCGAGTTCGATATCATGCCCTCGGTCTATACGTCCGATTTTGCTCTTGCGTATGGTGAATGTGCCGTCGCGGCGGGCAAGGTGGGCAAGTATCATCTTGCCATCGAGACGGGTATGAACCGCATCGGCGTTCACTACACGCAGGTGCTCGACTTTGTCCGCGGTATTAATTTCCATCGCGGTATTCAGTGCGACGGCGTATTTACGCACTTTGCCACGGCCGATGAACCATCGGGTTGGGACTACAAGCTGCAGTGCCAGCGCTTTACCGAGGCCGTCCAGGCCATTAAGGATGCGGGTTTTGAGTGCGGTATCGTGCACTGTGCCAACACGCCGTCCTCGATGCTCGACCCCTCGATGCATTTTGATATGATTCGTGCTGGCGTTGGCTTGTATGGCATGCAGCCGTGCGAGCTGAGCGGCCGCGTGATGCAGCTTGATCCCGTGATGAGCGTCCATGCGCGCGTGACGCGCGTGGCGCATCCTGCGATGGGCGAGGGCGTAGGCTACGGTTTTACCTACCGCGTACCGCGCACACGCGTTCAGATCTGCACGCTGCCGATCGGATATGCCGACGGCCTTTCGCGCACGCTTTCCAATCGTATGGACGTGCTGTATCGCGGTGAGCGCGTGCGTCAGGTCGGAAATATCTGCATGGATCAGTTTATGGTTGCCATTCAGTCCAACCCGGCTCACGAGATTCCCGAGGCCGAACATGGCGACGAGATGATAATTATCGGTCGCGATGGCGATGCCGAGATTACCATGGATGAGATGGCGCGCCTGCGCGGCACGATTAACTACGAGGTCGCCTGCGGCTTTGGCATGCGTCTCGACAAGGTCTACGTGTAGGGGCCGCTATGGGCGTTATGCACATCCCCGGCCATAGCCATCAGGCGCCGCGCGAAGTTGCACTCGAGGAGATCGAGGCCGTCCTGGGTGATTGCCGCCTTTGCCAGCTTTACCAGTCGCGCCACAATATCGTGTTTGGGGTGGGAAACCCCCGCGCTCGCGTGATGTTTATTGGTGAAGCGCCGGGCCGTAACGAGGATTTACAGGGCGAGCCCTTTGTGGGGGCGGCGGGTGAAGACCTCAACGGCATTCTGTCCCTGGCGGGCCTTAAGCGTGAAGATGTCTATATCGCCAATGTGCTTAAATGTCGCCCGCCGGGAAACCGCAATCCGCGTCCCGAGGAAGTGCTTGCTTGCTCACCGTTTTTGCGCGAGCAGATTCGAAGCATCTGGCCCGATATCATCGTGACGCTCGGCAATCCCGCAACGCACTTTGTGCTCAAGACCGAGATTGGCATTACCAAGCTGCGCGGCAGGTTCCATCAGATGGGGCACTTTGTGGTGATGCCGACGTTTCATCCCGCGGCGGCGCTGCGCAATCCGGCGTGGCAGGAGTTGCTGGAGGAAGACTTTAAGATGCTGGGCGACTATCTGGTGCGACATCCCGCGCCAGAGGGCGCCTCGGAATAATAAGGAGCGTATATGTCCCTGGAGCGCCTGGGGCTAGGTACCTACAAAACGGCTCGTACTGCCGATACGGAGCATTTTGGCGAGTTGGTCGCACCGTGTCTAGAAAATGGCGATGTGCTGATACTGACCGGCGGCTTGGGCGTGGGAAAGACCCACTTTACCAAGGGCGTTTCGCGCGGCTTGGGCGACGGGCATATGGTCACGAGTCCTACGTTCGCGCTCATGGCCGTTCACGACCAGGGGCGTATTCCGCTGTTCCATTTTGATCTGTACCGCTTGGAGCATGCCTACGAGCTCGAGGATACGGGCATTTTTGACGTGCTCGGCTATGAGGGCGCTTGCCTGTTGGAATGGGGCGAGCAGTTTCAGGACGAGCTGACGGATGAGTATCTCTCGGTGACGCTTAGGCGCGATGAGGACGATAGCGACGTGCGAACGATCGCGCTCGAGGCGCACGGCGAGCGCGCGACGGAGCTTTTCGATTTGATTGATAAGGCTGTACAAGATGAGCTTGCATAACGACAACGCGCTGGTAGTGGCGCTCGATACTTCGACCGACATGCTTGCCTGCGCGGCAAGCTGGATTGATGAGCAGACGGGCGAGGCGAAGCTGGTGAGCGGGGACCATCTGTGTCGTCGCCATGCCAACGTGGAACTTGTGAATACCGTCGATGGCGTGTTGGCGCAGGCCGGGCTGAATCGCGGCGATGTCGGCTGTTATGTGGTTGGACGCGGCCCGGGTTCGTTTACGGGCGTTCGCATTGGCATCTCGACCGCCAAGGGTCTGGCACGCGGTGCCAACGTGCCGTTGCTGGGCGTGTCGACACTTGACGCTTGCGCCTGGACGGCGTGGAAGGCTGGCGTGCGCGGCAAGCTTGGTGTTCTTGCCGACGCCATGCGTGGCGAGGTGTATCCGGCTCTGTACGTGCTGGGGGACGAAGGTCCCGAGCGTCTGTTTGAGCGCGAACACGTGGTCAAAGCCGCCGTGGCGCTTGATGAGTGGCGCCAGGCCGCGGACTGGAGCCAGGTTAAGCTGACTGGTGACGGTCTCGTACGTTATGGCAAGCTGCTGAGTGAGGACGAGACTGCGCGCTGCGTGGAGCGAGACCTGTGGTGGCCCTCGGGCGAGGGCCTTCTGATGGCGCACGCCGCGGGCGACGGTAATCCGGCTCGCGTTTTGCCGATCTACACGCGTCTTTCGGATGCCGAGGAAAATGAGCGCAAGCGCCTTGGGCTTGCCGAGAGCGCCCAGAGCGAGATTACGGGTGTTGCCGACGAGCTCGCCGGCCGCCATCTGCAGTTCCGTCCCATGGGCGCGGCGGATGCCGAGGGCGCGACCGCATTGGAGGCCGCCTGCTTTGAAGGCGCCGGACACGAGGCGTGGACGCCGGGCATGTTCCTGTCCGAGCTGGGCGAGGGCGTTGCCGCACCGCGTAGCTGGTGGGTGGCGCACGACGACGGTCAGTTGCTGGGACTTGCCGGCGGCATGGTCGTCGACGGTGACGTTCAGATTATGGACGTCGCGGTTGATCCTGCTCATCGTCGCGAGGGCATTGCCCGCAAGCTGCTGTCGCACGTGAGCTATGACGCCCAGATGCTCGGCTGCACCACTGCTTCGCTTGAGGTTGAGGACGGCAACGAGGGTGCGATTGCGCTCTATAGCGCCTTGGGCTTTACCGAGGCGGGTCGTCGCCGTGGCTACTACGGCGTCGGCAAGGATGCCATCGTCATGACGGCGTCGCTGCCCCTGGTGCTTCCTCTCGACAATGCCTCGCCCGAGCCAACGGCTGCCGAGCAGCGCGTCTGGCCGCTGCCTGAGCCCGAGCGCACCGCCGAGGAGCGTGCCGAAATCGAGCGCCGTCGCCTAGTTCTTGCCATCGAGAGCTCTTGCGACGAGACGGCTGTGGCGATTATCGATGCGGACGGCAATATGCTGGCCAACCAGGTGTCGACGCAGATTGATTTTCATGCTCGCTTTGGCGGCGTGGTGCCCGAGATCGCCTCGCGCAAGCATGTCGAGGTGATTGTAAGTGTCGTAGATGCGGCGCTTGAAGATGCCGCGGTATCGCTTGGGCTTGAGGGTGGAGCGATTGCGCCAAGTGAGCTTGCCGCCGTGGGTGTGACGCAAGGCCCGGGCCTGGTGGGTGCCCTGGTGGTGGGCGTCGCCTTTGCCAAGGGCTTTGCGTATGCTGCCGGTAAACCGCTCGTGTGCGTCAATCATCTGGAGGGTCACCTGTTCGCCAACCTGCTGGCACAGCCCGACCTTAAGCCGCCGTTTATCTTTACGCTTGTCTCGGGTGGGCACACCATGCTCGTGCACGTAAAGGCATGGGGTGACTACGAGGTGCTTGGCGAGACGCTGGACGACGCCGTGGGCGAAGCCTTCGACAAGGTTGCCAAGGCGCTGGGCCTGGGCTATCCCGGCGGTCCCATCATCTCCAAGCTCGCCGAGACGGGCAATCCCCGCGCGATCGATTTTCCCCGTGCGCTTAACAGCAGGGGAGACTATCGATTCTCGCTTTCGGGCCTCAAGACGGCGGTGACGCTCTATATTGAGCAGGAGACCAAGGCTGGGCGCACGATTCACCTGCCTGACCTTGCGGCCTCGTTTGAGGCGGCGGTCTTTGACGTGCAGTACAAGAAGGCCAAGAACGCCCTGCACGCCACCGGGTGCAAGGAGTATTGCATCGGTGGCGGCGTCTCGGCCAACCCGCATCTGCGCGAGATGATGATTAAGAAACTCGGGCGTCAGGGGATTCGCGTAACGGTGCCGCCTCTCTCGGCCTGTACTGACAACGCCGCCATGATTGCGGAGGTCGCTCGCCGCAAATTCGACCGAGGTGAAATCTCGCCGTTCGACGTCGACGCTGATCCAAACATGACGCTGTAGTCGTATGGGTGCGGTCCCCGACCGGAGGGGCCGGATATAAGGTTTCCTGCTCTACAGTCCTGCGCAAGACGAAGGCCACATTAAGTGGCCTTCTTTGCGTGCGGAACTCGCGATAAACCTTATATCCGGCCCCTCCGGTCGGGAAGGTGACGCATAATTTCTTTCGCAAATTGACAACCGCATAGCGGAACACGGCCCGCGCCCCGTCATATGATTTCTAGCGACTAAACAACAAATCACCAACGAAGGGGGCAC
>NZ_JBQHQI010000023.1:0-3927 GCF_052067375.1 Collinsella sp. HCP3S3_E11
GCTAACTCCTCCGCGTGACCTTCCGGCACCGGGCAGGCGTCAGACCCTATACGTCGCCTTGCGGCTTCTGCAGAGTCCTGTGTTTTTGGTAAACAGTCGCTTGGGCCTCTCCACTGCGGCCCGCCTCCGCTCCCGGAGCAAGTCCGTTCACGTACGCGCGGGCA
Organism: Collinsella sp. HCP3S3_E11; assembly: GCF_052067375.1. Lineage (NCBI taxonomy): Bacteria > Bacillati > Actinomycetota > Coriobacteriia > Coriobacteriales > Coriobacteriaceae > Collinsella > Collinsella sp. HCP3S3_E11. Next base: position 165 of record NZ_JBQHQI010000023.1, read on the forward strand.
CCCCTTCTCCCGAAGTTACGGGGCCATTGTGCCGAGTTCCTTGACCATGGTTGACCCGATCGCCTCGGTATGTTCTACCCACCCACCTGTGTCGGTTTGCGGTACGGGCGCGCACGCGCCTGCCTAGGGGTTTTTCTAGGGACCTCGGGCTCACTCGCTTCGCTTAAGTGCTTCGTCCGGAGCCTCGCCCTTCTGCGGACCGGATTTCCCTGGTCCGCGGGCCGCGCTCCATCACGGGGACGTCCAGAACCCCGCCGAGCCACCCCCATCCGTCGCCCCGTCGGTCGTAGCGCCGCGTGCGCGGTGCAGGAATGTCTGCCTGCTGCGCGTCGGCTACGCCTCCCGGCCTCGCCTTAGCCCCCGACTGACCCTGGGAGGATTAGCCTTGCCCAGGAAACCTCGGGTTCACGGCGGACGAGTTACTCTCTCGTCTCTCGCTACTCATGCCAGCATTCTCACTCCCATGCGCTCCACCGTCGGTCGCCCTCCGGCTTCTCCGCCCATGGGAAGCTCCCCTACCGATTCTATAGATAAAATCCCGCCGCTTCGGTGTCCAGCTTAGCCCCGTGTATTGTCGGCGCATGTCCACTCGACCAGTGAGCTGTTACGCACTCTTTGAATGCATGGCTGCTTCTAAGCCAACATCCTGGTTGTCTGGGCGGACGCACATCCTTTGCCACTCGGCTGGAACTTGGGGACCTTAGCGGGCGGTCCGGGCTGTTTCCCTCTCGAGCACACAGCTTAGCCCACATGCTCTGACTGCCGCGCTCTGGGCCGCCGGCATTCGGAGTTCGGTTGGATTCGGTAGGCGGCGAAGCCCCCTCGTCCATCCGGTGCTCTACCTCCGGCGGTGAACGCGCGACGCTAGCCCTAAAGCTATTTCGGGGAGAACGAGATATCTCCGGGTTTGATTGGCCTTTCACCCCTATCCGCAGGTCATCGCCGCCGTTTTCAACCGACGTGCGTTCGGCCCTCCACGGGGTCTTACCCCCGCTTCAGCCTGCCCACGGATAGCTCACCCGGCTTCGCGTCCGCGGCGCGGGACTCAAGTCGCCCTGTTAAGGCTCGCTTTCGCTCCGGCTCCCTTTCGGTTAACCTCGCCCCGCGCCAGCGACTCGCTGGCTCATTCTACAAAAGGCACGCCGTCACACCCCGGAGGGTGCTCCGACTGCTCGTGGGCGCACGGTTTCAGGTACTGTTTCACTCCCCTCCCGGGGTGCTTTTCACCTTTCCCTCACGGTACTGGTGCGCTATCGGTCACAGGGTAGTACTCAGGCTTGGATGGTGGTCCACCCAGGTTCGGACCGGGTTTCACGTGCCCGGCCCTACTCAGGGACCGCGTCGCGCCGTCCGGTCTGGGTTCGCGTACGGGGCTGTCACCCGCTGCGGCCGGCCCTCCCATGCCGTTCCGCTCCCCAGCCGGACCTGCGCCCGGGGGCGGCAGCCCCCGGATGCGCGGCCCTGCAACCCCGCCGGCGGAACCCCTGCCGGGTACGCCCGCTCGACGGTTTGGCCATCGGTCCCCTTTCGCTCGCCGCTACTCGGGGAGTCTCGAGATTGATTTCCTCTCCTCCGGGTACTTAGATGTTTCAGTTCCCCGGGTTGTCCTCCCCCCGCCTATGTGTTCAGCGGGGGGATATCCGTACCTCTACGGATGGGTTCGCCCATTCGGAGACCCCCGGGTCGAAGGATGTGTGCTCCTCGCCGGGGATTATCGCAGCTTGCCGCGTCCTTCATCGGCTCCCTGTGCCAAGGCATCCGCCGTGCGCCCGTGGTATCTTGCGGGACCGCTCCGGGCCCGCGGGATATCCACGTGTCGCTAATGAAAATTAATCGATATCATGAATAGCGCTCTCATGTCGCAATTCGGGTATCTCATACCGCGGCACAGCGTGTTCCACTGTGCTCGCGATCAGATGCTCCTCACTCATAATTAAGTGAATTCCTCTTGTTTGGATCGGATGAATGATTGCTATCATTCTCTGTTTAGATCGCAGAAAAGAATCGAGTCTGGAAGAATGATCTTCCATCTCTCTCCTATCGCTATGCGGCTCTCAAGGTACGCGGGTGCGACCCCGGGGACCGGGTGCTGCGGGGACGTATCCGGGCCAGACATCCACCGGACGGGCTCCTGCCCTCCATTCGAGTTAAGTTGATCTCTCTAAGAATGTGTCTCCCTAGAAAGGAGGTGATCCAGCCGCACCTTCCGGTACGGCTACCTTGTTACGACTTCACCCCCCTCACCCTCCACACCTTCGGCGCCTCCCCCCTCTCGGTTGGGCCGGCGACTTCGGGTGCAGACGACTCGGGTGGTGTGACGGGCGGTGTGTACAAGGCCCGGGAACGCATTCACCGCGGCATGCTGATCCGCGATTACTAGCAACTCCGACTTCATGGGGGCGGGTTGCAGCCCCCAATCCGAACTGGGGCCGGCTTTCCGGGATCCGCTCCCCCTCGCGGGGTGGCATCCCTCTGTACCGGCCATTGTAGCACGTGTGCAGCCCAGGGCATAAGGGGCATGATGACTTGACGTCGTCCCCGCCCTCCTCCGCCTTGACGGCGGCGGTCCCGCGTGGGTTCCCGGCATCACCCGATGGCAACACGCGGCGGGGGTTGCGCTCGTTGCGGGACTTAACCCAACATCTCACGACACGAGCTGACGACAGCCATGCACCACCTGTATGGGCTCCTCTCGGCCACGGGGTCTCCCCCGCTTCACCCATATGTCAAGCCCTGGTAAGGTTCTTCGCGTTGCTTCGAATTAAGCCACATGCTCCGCTGCTTGTGCGGGCCCCCGTCAATTCCTTTGAGTTTTAGCCTTGCGGCCGTACTCCCCAGGCGGGACGCTTAATGCGTTGGCTGCGGCACGGGGGGATCGTCCCCCCACACCTAGCGTCCATCGTTTACGGCTGGGACTACCAGGGTATCTAATCCTGTTCGCTCCCCCAGCTTTCGCGCCTCAGCGTCGGTCTCGGCCCAGAGGGCCGCCTTCGCCACCGGTGTTCCACCCGATATCTGCGCATTCCACCGCTACACCGGGTGTTCCACCCTCCCCTACCGGACCCAAGCCGCGGAGGTTCCGGGGGCTTCGGGGGGTTGAGCCCCCCGCTTCGACCCCCGGCCTGCCGGGCCGCCTACGCGCGCTTTACGCCCAATGAATCCGGATAACGCTCGCCCCCTACGTATTACCGCGGCTGCTGGCACGTAGTTAGCCGGGGCTTCTTCTGCAGGTACAGTCTCGTCTCTTCCCTGCTGAAAGCGGTTTACGACCCGAAGGCCTCCGTCCCGCACGCGGCGTCGCTGCGTCAGGGTTGCCCCCATTGCGCAAGATTCCCCACTGCTGCCTCCCGTAGGAGTCTGGGCCGTGTCTCAGTCCCAATCTGGCCGGTCGGTCTCTCAACCCGGCTACCCGTTGTCGGCACGGTGGGCCGTCACCCCGCCGTCTACCTGATGGGCCGCGGAGCCATCCCCTCCCGTCGGGGCTTTAGCCCGGGCGCCATGCGGCACCCGGGGGTATCCGGTATTACCCGTCCTTTCGGGCGGCTATCCCGGGGGAGGGGGCAGGTTCTCCACGTGTTACTCAGCCGTTCGCCACTCGCCTCTATCCGAAGATAGGTGCCGTTCGACTTGCATGTGTTAGGCGCGCCGCCAGCGTTCATCCTGAGCCAGGATCGAACTCTCCGTCCAAATATGCTTGGGCCTCGAGCCCGTCCGGTCCTCTCAGTCATCGCTGATCGGTTCCGTTCGATTCATATGGTTCTGT
>NZ_JBQHQI010000024.1:0-3227 GCF_052067375.1 Collinsella sp. HCP3S3_E11
CTTGGGTCTCGTGGGCTCGGAGATGTGTATAAGAGACAGCCCACATAAAGGGTAGTCAAAAAAGCCCCGTCCCAAATTAGCTGCCCCAAACGCACTTCCCCTGCACCAGCAATGGCAACATCGCAGGTTGAGCATAAGTCAGCGAAAGACCGCCAGAGCGAGCAAGGTGACGTGAAAGAGGAGGGCATAGGCCTTTTGGTCATGCCTTGCCTTTTGAATGACAAATTGTCGTTCTGGGCGGCGCGCAACATAAGAGCGCCCCCTCCCGCGCACGGAACGGGAGGGGGCTAAAGGTAGGAGTCTACCGGTGGGTTGACCCCACCGGACAGACGATGACCAAGTGATCCTCTACAGGATCGTCAAGGTTTCCGTGGGGCACCCGTTGGGTACTTAGATCAACACGCAGGCGACGGTCAGGATGATGGCGCAGACGACGGAGAGAACGACGATGAGCTTAAGGGCAAACTTGAGCCAGGTCGTCCACTCGATCTTGGCCAGGGCGAGACCGCCCATGATGGCACCGGAGGTCGGGGTGAACAGGTTCACGACACCGATGGCGGCGGAGAAGATCATGACCATGACCTCGGGCGAGAAGCCGAGCTTAACAGCCAGCGGTCCCATGATGGGCATGGAGACGGTAGCCATACCAGAGGTCGACGGGATCAGGAAGGACAGGCCGAAGTAGACCAGGAAGCTCATGGGAGCGAAGATCACGCCGGACAGACCAGCCAGGGCACTGGCGGCAGCGTCGAGGACGTAGACGTCGAGACCGGTGTTGGCCATGAGGACGGAGATGCCACGGGCGAGGGCGATGACGAGAACAACGGACATCATGTCGGCGGCACCGGTGATGAAGGTGTTAACGATCTGCTTCTCGGACAGGCCACCGATGATACCGATCAGGATAGCCATGAGGAAGAACCAGGTGGAAGCCTCGTCGAAGTACCACTGGCCAATGGGCAGGCCGGTGATCAGGGCAGACCAGCCCTGGACGACGGTGTTACCGTCGGCATCGTAGACAGCGCCAGCGTCAAAGAAGTTGGCGACGCCCTCGTTGAGGTCGGCCAGCGGAATGAAGCCGACGATCATGACGACGAAGGTGAAGGCAAAGGCGATCAGAACACCCTTCTGACGACCGGTGAGCTTGACCTCCCTGTTAACCTCGGAAGCAGCCTTGCCGTGAGCCTCTTCGGCGTCCTTGAGCTCCTGCATCGACAGGATGGTGGAACCCTTGTCAGCCTTGACCTTCTTGGCATAGCCCATGACGAAGAAGATGGAAATGGCCGTGGTAACAATCCACAGGACGGCACCGAGGCCGATGATGATGGACTGGTTGACCTCAATGCCAACGCCGGTCAGAGCGTCGACGGCAGCGCCGACGGCGAACGGGTTAACCGTGGAGCCCAGGCAGCCGCAGCCAGCGCCGAGCAGGACGGTAGCAGCGCCGACCATGGGGTCGAAGCCGGCAGCCATCATGGTAGCGGCGAGCAGGGCGTAGAAGGGAACGGTCTCCTCGCACATACCATAGGTGGTACCACCGAGGGAGAAGATGAGCATAAGGACAGGAACGAGCATGATCTCGTTGCCCTTAAGCTTCTGCACCAGAACGGCGATGCCGTTGTCCAGGGCGCCAGTCTCGGTCATCATACCGAGGAAGCCACCGAGGATCATAACGAAGAGGCAGACGGGCAGAGCGTCAGCGAAGCCCAGGATCGGGGCGGTGCAGAAATCGCTCAGACGGGCTGCAGTAACAGCGCCGCCGGACGTGCCGGAGACGATAACGGTAATCACTGCAACAATTGCCAGCAGAGCTAGAAGAATGGTGAACGATGAAGGCATACCGCGCTTTTTCTTAGCGGTCTCAGTCATGGTTCTCATCCCCCCTTCATAAATCATTTAACTTTCTCGCGCGAAGCGGATCTTCCGTGCCGTGCCCACCGCCCGACGCAAGATATTTACCAGACAAACCGCTCGGGGTGTGCAGCAATACACCCCGAGCGAAATGCTTAAAGGCTCTTACTTGAGCGTTGCGTACATGACAGCCTTGATGGTGTGCATGCGGTTCTCGGCCTCGTCGAAAACCTTGGAAGCGGGGCTCTCGAAGACCTCGTCGGTGACCTCCTGCTCGGTAATGCCGAACTGCTCGCACTTCTCGGCGCCAATCGTGGTGTTGGTGTCGTGGAAGCTGGGCAGGCAGTGCAGGAAGATGGCACCCGGGTTGGCCATAGCCATGACCTCGGAGGTGACACGATACGGGGTGAGCTGAGCGATGCGCTCGGCCCAGACCTCGTCAGGCTCGCCCATGGAGACCCACACGTCGGTGTAGATAACGTCGGCACCGGTGACGCCGTCCTTGACGTCGGTGGTCAGCTTGATGGTGCAGTCGTTAGCCTCGGCGATGGGCTTGCAGGCCTCGATGACGTCGTCAGCGGGCATGCACTCCTCGGGGCCACAGGCCACGAAATTCATGCCGAGCTTGGAGCAGACAACCATGAGGGAGCGAGCAACGTTGTTCTTGCAGTCGCCCATGAAGACGAGGGTCTTGCCCTTGATGTCGTAGTTGAAGTTCTCCTGGACGGTCAGGATGTCGGCGAGCATCTGGGTGGGATGCCACTCAGTGGTCAGGCCGTTCCACACGGGCACGCCGGACTTAGCGGCGAGCTCCTCGACGTCGTCCTGGGCAAAACCACGGAACTCGATGCCGTCATACATGCGGCCGAGAACGCGGGCGGTGTCCTCGATGGACTCCTTCTTGCCCATCTGCGACGAACCCGGATCGAGGTAGGTGACGCCCATGCCCAGATCCATGCCGCCGACCTCGAAGGCGCAGCGGGTGCGAGTGGAGGTCTTCTGGAAGAGCAGAACGATGTTCTTGCCCTCGAGATAGCGGTGCGGAACGCCAGCGCGCTTCATGTCCTTGAAGTTCTTGGAGAGCTTGAGCAGGTACTCGATCTCCTCAGTGGTGAGGTCGAGGAGCTTGAGGAAGCTACGGCCGGAGAGGTTAACACCCATGGTTCGTTTCCTTTCGAAAAATGAATTACGCAAGTAATTAGTGTTGCCCGTTTGACGGGCGAAACCGGTGCGGTTGTAGGGGGACCGCACCGGAAACGGAAAGACTTAGAGGTCCTCGCGCCAGAAGGGCATGCTCATGCAGCGCGGGCCGCCACGGCCGCGGGAGAGCTCGGCGGAGGGCACGACGAGAAGGTCCAGGCCCTCCTTGTACAGCA
>NZ_JBQHQI010000025.1:0-2471 GCF_052067375.1 Collinsella sp. HCP3S3_E11
CAAGCCGTGACCGGAATCGGTGAAAATACGTTAGCGCAACCGGTGAAACCGCCTTTGCGCGAACGGCGCGCCTGTTTAGCGAAACTGGTGAAAAATAGATTGACGCTAACACGCCGCCGCCCTGGGGCAGCACCCCGCCAGCATGTCGCACGCCGCGTGGTACATGGCCGTCACGGTGGCGGCGTCGCGCCCGCGGAACACCTGCGACACGATCCTGCCCACGCGGCGCCTGAGCTGCCAGGAGCCGGCCTCGCGCATGCAGTCGCGCATGAGGTGGACCGCGCAGCGCTGCCGCGCGGCGCCCTGGAAGACCTCGCCGAGCGCCCGGACGAGCCCCGGGTGGGCGTCCGAGACGACGAGCCGCACGCCCGCCGCCCCGCGCGAGCGGATGGCCCGCAGGAAGGCGAGCCACGAGTCGTAGGACTCGGTGTCAACCACGTCGACGCCCAGGACGCGCCTCCAGCCGCCCGCATCGCAGCCGATGGCGGTGACCACGGCGGTGGAGGCGACGCGCCCCCCGCGGCGGCACTTGACGTAGGTCGCGTCGAGCCAGACGTAGGGCACCGGCGAGCCGTCGAGCGGCCTTCCGCACAGATCCTCGATGTCTGCGTCCAGGCTCGAGGCGATTGCGCTCACCTGGTCCTTCGAGAGCCTGGAGACGCCCATCTTCTCGGCCACCCTCTGCACCTTGCGGGTGCTCGTGCCCGTGGCGTACATCTCGGCGACGGCGGCAACGAGGGCGCGGTCGACGCGCTGGTAGCGCTCGAGCACGTCCTCGGGGAAGAAGCTGCCGGAGCGCAGCTTGGGGATGCGCAGCGTCAGCGTGCCGACGCAGGTGGCGAGCGACCTCTCGCGGTAGCCGTTTCGGCTGTTCGCCCCGCCGCCGCACAGCTGGTCGGCCTCGGCGTCCATCACGGCGTTAACGACCTGCTCGGCGAGTCTGCGAAGCAGCTCCTGCATATCGATGGCGCCGTCGTCGAAACGGGGCATGGCGAGCATGTCCGGCGTCGGGTCTGATAAGATTTCCATAGCGGTCTTCGTCCTTTCCTAGAACCTGTTGTTGTGGTGATTTCAGATTCTAGGACGAAGGCCGTTCTTCGTTAAACGAGCGCTAGGGTGTCACCCTTACACCAACATTTTCGACGCGATCGCGTCCCCAGGCCCCAGATCGAGGAGCTCGCGACGCTGCGGTTCGCCAACCCTGCCGAGCTCTTTGTGCGCGTAGCCCCAATCGGGCTGCTCGAAGATTTGCTCGGAGTTGAACCGCTCAGGGAAAACGAGGCGGTAGACCTCGTCGTCGTCCTTGTCGGCAACATCGTCGTAGCCGATGCCGAGCTCGTCGGCGCGGTCGAACACGTCGAAAACGCTCCTCTTCGCCATCTTCAGGCTCTTGGCTATCGCGTTGCGCGAGTGCCCCGCGGCCCGCAGCTGCAGCACCGCCTTCGCCTTGATTTTTGTTACCACATCAATCTCCTTGTCGTTGTGGTTGACATGACAAGGATGATTGTAGTTAGCGACGGGCATGGGACCCCAAGGCGGTAAACTTGCGTGAGAGCGGATGGTCACGCTGGCTGCGAACGAGTAAATGGCAAAGCGGTCACTTTAGCTGCGAACGGTGGTCACCACGCGCGCGAATACTCAGCCAGTGTGCCTTTAAATATCAGGGATGACGCTATCGGTTCTAAAGGCGTCTGCAATGCGTAAGTCGATTTTTTCTGGCGATGCAGCATTTTTCATTTGGTATAGCCGTATTCCATTTTGACAGCAAAAAGCCTCTATGTTTGTCTTGCTTTCTTCGTTATGAGACACGAATGTCCAAGGTAATAGGTTGTATCGAGGGATGAGAATATCCGTGTAATATGGCTTATCTACGCCATCAAAACCATGACCAAAAACGCAGATGGAATCAATGTTGGCGTAATCAAGAAATCGTACCAGTGATGGATAGTTTGAAGGTAAGTCTTTCGTAGCCTTGTTGCAGTAGTCTTCGATCACCTTCATACAAGGCTCTATATATGCCCCATAAAAATCATCATCACCATATGATAGTTCAAGATCCTCTCTCATTTTTTTTGAATTGTTATCTGGAGATCCGAATTGTATGCTGCTTCGAATAATATGATTGTTTTCCTTGCTTCTACACAAATCGACATCCATTCCATCCCAATCTTCGGGCAAAAAAGCTGGGGCCACCGTTTCTATGTCGCAAGGAAGAAGAGCATCTGTCTCAACTCTATCTATTGAGCCATGAATATGAAGGATCATTTCGTCGGGAACCCCATACAGCTCCTCTAACGTTTTGGTGTAATTAAATGTAACAAGGTGACGCATAATTTCTTTCGCAAATTGACAACCGCATAGCGGAACACGGCCCGCGCCCCGTCATATGATTTCTAGCGACTAAACAACAAATCACCGACGAAGGGGGCACGGGCCGTGTCTGCGAACATCGTATCAGTCGACGAGGAGTC
>NZ_JBQHQI010000026.1:0-2180 GCF_052067375.1 Collinsella sp. HCP3S3_E11
GTGCACGCCTGCGCCGGTTCCCGGTCCGACCGGGCCGCGCGGCAAGGAGATATATTGCCAGACCGGAGGGGCCCGCGGGGCGGGAATCTGGTTGCACACAACTCCTACACAGTTTGGGATTCTCAGCTGTATTTAGCAGTAATAGAGAGGGGACCTCGTTTCCGAGATCCCCTTTTTCGTCTATCTATAGAAATAGGCTTTCAAAGCCTTAGGCCAACAGCTTGCGACCTGACTCCTCAATCGCGTCAAGTGCTGCATCAGCCTCGGCGGCATCCGCGCCCTTAGCGAAGATGTACAGCTTGATCTTGGGCTCGGTGCCGGAAGGACGGACAATACCCTTGTTGCCACCCTCAAGATCGAACTCAATGACATTAGCCTTCGGCAGGCCGTTCACGCACGTGTTGTAATCCACAACGGCCTCGATCTTGGAGCCTGCGAGCTCCGCGGGCGGGTTCTCGCGCAGACCAGCCATGATGCCGGCCATCTTTGCCGCACCCTCAGCGCCCGGATAGCTCAGCGAAATCGTCTTGTTGTGATAGTAGCCATACTTCTCGTACAGCTCGTGCATCGCATCGGCAAGGTTCTTGCCCTGTAGCTTGTAATACTGCGCCATCTGGCAAATCAGAAGCGAAGTGCTCACGGCGTCCTTGTCGCGCACGTGGTCGCCGGCCAGATAACCGTAGCTCTCCTCGAAACCGAAGATAAAGCGATCGACTTCACCAGCATCGGAAAGCGAGGTAATGATGTCACCGATGTACTTGAAGCCCGTCAGGCAGCGACGGAGCTCAAAGCCATACTCCTCGGCCAGAGCATCGACCATGGCGGAAGAAACAATGGTAGTAACCGCGACCTTCTTGGTGAGATCCTCGCCGCGGGCGGCACGGGTCTTGCAGATATAGTCGAGCAGCAGAACGCCCATCTCATTGCCGGTCAGCAGCAGATAGTCATCACCATTCTTAACAGCAACGCCAACACGGTCGGCGTCAGGATCGGTTGCAAGCAGCAGATCGGGGTGAACCTGCTCGCACAGGTCGATTCCCTTCTGCATGGCCTGACGGATCTCGGGGTTAGGATACGGGCAGGTCGGGAAATCGCCGTTCGGGTCCTTCTGCTCGGGAACAACCGTGACATCGGTGATGCCGGCGCGCTCGAGCACCGTCGTGACGGGAATGAGGCCAGTGCCGTTGAGCGGAGTGTAGACGAGCTTAAGCGGAGCGCCAGCGATCTCCTCGGCAGAAAGGTTGGTCACGCCGCGCGCGAGAACGGCGTCGTAATAACGCTCGAGGCACGAGTCGTCGATCCATTTGACCAGACCCTGCTCAAGAGCCTCATCGAAGTCCATGGACTTCACGCCAGTGAACGTATCGGTCTCGGCAATAGCCTTAGAAATTGCATCGGCGGCCTCGCTAGTGATCTGGCAGCCGTCGGGGCCATAGGCCTTATAGCCGTTATAGGGCGCAGGGTTATGGCTCGCGGTCATGCAAATGCCACCGGAGCACTTAAGGTCGCGGACGGCCCAAGATAGCGTAGGCACCGGGGAAATCTTAGGATACACAAGGGCGGTGACACCATTTGCCGCAAGAATAGCAGCAGTCGTCTTGACGAACAATTCGCCCTTATTGCGGCTATCGCGAGCAATGGCAACCGTCGGATGCTCAAAAGTCGCATTGAGATAGTCGGCGAAGCCCTGCGTTGCACGGCCGACCGTATAGATATTCATACGGTTGGTGCCAGCACCGATCGTGCCGCGAAGGCCGGCGGTGCCGAAGGCAAGATCCTGGAAGAAGGCATCGGTGATGGCATCCTCGTCACCCTGCTCCTTCATCGTGTTGAGCTCGGTCAGCAGCTCATCATCCTTGACATTGGCAATCCAAGTATCAAGCAGCTCGTGAACATCTGCCATGTGCGTCCTTCCTTCATAATCAATAAAACGGCCCGCCTAAAACAGGTCAAGCGCAGTATCACGCTTAAGTAGATAGTAATCCATTGAGTGTGTGAGACTGTCAAGAGAACGGTGAACGTCTGAATAAGATGGCAGATGATATCGTTGTAAAAAATGTCATTTAGTTAAATTGCCTGAGAAACGAAAAAGGGGGAGGCCGCGAGGCCTCCCCCTTTTCAGGTCCTTCGACGGCTCGGTGCCGTCCACCGGTCAGCGGCGCCCTGGCCTCCCACGGGCT
>NZ_JBQHQI010000027.1:0-2161 GCF_052067375.1 Collinsella sp. HCP3S3_E11
TGCTGTACAAGGAGGGCCTGGACCTTCTCGTCGTGCCCTCCGCCGAGCTCTCCCGCGGCCGTGGCGGCCCGCGCTGCATGAGCATGCCCTTCTGGCGCGAGGACCTCTAAGGTTTTCAAAGATCCGTACGGGTCTTAATACAAACATCTAGCTGCCATTAGATGTCTTCCAATGGGGCGGTGCGGGTTTTCGCACCGCCCCATTCTTGTTTAATGAAGCTTAATTAACATCAGATAAGGCGGCCCATATGACCAGGGGCAGTCACGTTGATACCCCCCAACGGTGTCGGCTTCTTTGCCTTTTGGGCATCATCTCGATTCCCATGACCTTTGCCGGCATCATCCCCGTGTTCTAGCGATTGGAGCCTAGCCATGGATATCAAGACAATCGGCGTTGAGGAATGGCTCAACGTTTGGGAGAAGAGCGCTACGTGGGATATCGCCCAGTCGACGATCTCGTCGCTTACCATGGGCGAGTTGCGCGCGCTCGACGAGCAGGACGGCGCTACCTTCTACGAGCGCCTGGACCGCGAGAAGATGAACTACGGCTGGATCGAGGGCTCGCCCGACTTTAAGGCCGAGGTCGCCAAGCTCTATCGTCGCGAGGTCAATCCCGATCACATTCTTCAGACCAATGGCTGCACGGGTGCCAACCTCAACGCCATCATGGCCGTTGTCGAGCCCGGCGACCACGTGATTGCCGAGTGGCCTACCTATGCGCCGCTCTACGAGATCCCGCGTACACTGGGCGCCGAGGTCGAGTATTGGGAGCTTCGCGAGGAGCTCGGATGGAAACCCGATATCGAGGAGCTCAAGCGCCTCGTTCGAACCAACACGAAACTCATCTGCATCAATAACGCATCGAACCCCATCGGTACGGTGCTTGATGCCGATACGCTCGGTCAGATTGCCGAGATTGCCCGTTCGGTGGGCGCCTACGTGCTGTGTGACGAGGTGTATCTGCCGCTCGAGAACACCGAGTCCTTTATGTCGATGGCCGACGTGTATGAGAAGGCCATTGTCACTAACTCGGTGTCTAAGACCTATTCGACGCCTGCAGCCCGCGTGGGTTGGGTCGTGGCCGACGAAGAGGTGTCCAATCGCATCCGCACCTATCGCGATTACACCATGATCTGCGGCGGCGTGTTCAACGATGCCCTGGCGACCTATGTGCTTGAGCACAAGGACAAGATTCTCGAGCGCAACCGCAGGATCGTGTCTGGCAATCGCGATATCGCGCAGGCTTGGATCGATACGCAACATCGCGTTTCCTGGACGGCCCCACAGGGCGTGTCTACCTCGTTTATCCAGCTTGATATTCCCGAGGACGACGAGGAGTTCTGCAAGCGCCTGTTGTCCGAGAGGGGAGTGCTGCTGGTGCCCGGCAGCCGTTTTGAGCTTCCCTGCGGCGCACGCCTGGGCTACTGCGCGAGCGAAAATGTTCTTCGCGAGGGCTTGAGGCTTCTAGGCGAGGCACTGGCCGAGTTCGATTGCTAATCTCTTGAGGCCCGCGAAGGCCTAAACCTTACTTGGCCCTAGGTGTACCGAATGCAGACCCGCCCCTTTTGGGGGCGGGTCTGTTTGTCTTTGCCGCCGGAAAAGTCAAGTTGTTACAAATGGAGACGCAAGATCGATCGGGTATTCGACGGGCCTTATACTAAGCTTCCGGTGAACGGTATTCAACGTCTGGTAAACGGTAATCTGTTTGCAAAAAATGAATAGGAAGAACTTTTTTTTGAATAAAACTCAAAATGGTTGAGATGCAGCAAGAATTGCGAATTCTATTCATATCGTTGCACGAAATATGCAATATGAGGGTGGTTTAACAAAGTTTAGTTCCATTTGATTTTTGGATTGAAAACGCGTTTAAGCACGTAAATACACTTTATTAAGATGAAGTGTGCCATGCGTGAAGTATATGTGTATGCCGTTCACCCCCTATAAAAAACCGTTCGGGGGCAAGGTGGAAGTATGGGTTGATTTTGGATATAAATATGTCGTCAGCAATAACGCCTCACACGGAGGGGCGCTAACGAATCGGCCCTGACAAGGGCCCGAAAGAAAGGTAGGAGGCCATGACGAAAGGTCTGCACGTGCCTTCCGAGATCGGCAAGCTCAGGAAGGTCTGCCTGCACCGTCCCGGCGACGAGCTCCTCAACCTG
>NZ_JBQHQI010000028.1:0-1938 GCF_052067375.1 Collinsella sp. HCP3S3_E11
TAGCGGAGCGTGGCGAGGGCGCCATGCGCCCGAAGCCCGGGGCTTCGCGAAGCGAAGGCCCTTCGAGTCTCGCCTCGGGCACCATACATGCAAAAGAGCGTTCAAGGGGGTTAAGGCCCCCTTTTTCGTGTACGTAATGTGATAACGAGCGGTACGTGTTATTATCGCCAAGGCGTTGTTTCCGCAATGCCCTAAAGAGGAACCCGAGGGTTCCCACCTTTTGGCGCCAATGAGCAGCTGACTGGTCATACAACTTAGATTCTCTTCCTCATATCGAGGATGTCTATGTGTACGACCTGGTTGCAAAAAAGCGCCGGGTTATTTTTTTATGAATGGAGGTAGGGAAAATAGCTAAGTCTGATGACACCCGCATCAACGACGAGATCACTGCATCTTCGTGCCGTTTGATTGGCGTCGATGGCTCTCAGCTCGGCCTGTTCGCCATCCGCGATGCCCAGCGCGTCGCCGACGATCAGGGTCTCGACCTTGTCGAGATCGCTCCCAACGCGGAGCCGCCGGTCTGCAAGGTCATGGACTACGGTAAGTTCAAGTACCAGCAGGCCATGAAGGCCAAGGCTGCTCGTAAGAACCAGTCCAAGGTCGAGGTTAAGGAAATGAAGTTCCGACCCAAGATCGACGTTGGCGACTACGAGACCAAGAAGGGCCACGTTCTGCGTTTCCTCAAGAAGGGCGCACGCGTTAAGATCACCATTATGTTCCGCGGCCGTGAGATGGCTCACCCGGAGCAGGGTCTTAACGTTCTCGAGCGTCTCGCCGAGGATCTTAAGCCTTACGCTACGGTCGAGTCCAAGCCTAAGATGGAAGGCCGTAACATGCTTATGCTGCTCGCCCCGATTAAGGGCGCCTTTGATGAGGATAAAGCGGCAAGTGATACTAAGTAACTAGTGTTCTGTAACCGATTAAGGAGTATTTCATGCCTAAGATGAAGTCCCACAGCGGCACCAAGAAGCGTTTCCGCAAGACTGGTACCGGCAAGCTTATGCGCGCCAAGGCTTTCAAGAGCCACATCCTGAGCAAGAAGTCCACCAAGCGTAAGCGTGGCTTCCGTCAGGAGACCGAGATCGCCGCTGCCGACCGCAAGGTCATCAAGTCGCGTCTCGCCTAAGTTAGCGTTCCCGTTTTTCGTTTAACCGTCTAGGAGTTGATAGAACATGGCACGTATTAAGCGCGCTGTTGCCGCCAAGAAGAAGCGCCGTACCGTTATGCACCGTGCGAAGGGTTACTACGGTGCCGCTTCGCGTACTTACAAGCATGCTAAAGAGCAGGTCCAGCACTCTCTGCAGTATCAGTACCGTGACCGCCGCAATAAGAAGCGCGAGATTCGCTCTCTCTGGATCACCCGTATCAACGCTGCTGCTCGCCTGAACGACATCTCTTACTCTCAGTTCATGCACGGCCTGAAGGTCGCCGGTATCGAGCTCGACCGCAAGGTCCTGGCTCAGATGGCTTACGAGGACATCGAGTCTTTCAACGAGCTGGCTACCATCGCCAAGAAGGCTCTCGAGGCCTAATTGATTCTCTTGAATCGCTAGGGGAGTGTCGCGCTGTGCGCGGCGCTCCCTCTTTTTATCTAAGGCGCTGGTTTATATAGCAAAAGCGCGGGTAGATAGACACTTACAGGTGACCGATCTTTATATATCTCTTAACCGAAGGGTCATCATCTGATACGTGCAGTATTTCTGCACCAGCCTTTCTATTACTTATATAGGAAGCGATATATTGTGTAGGACTTGTGAAGAGTGGAATTGACGTCCCACATCGCTTCGCGGTCTGGCAATATATCTCCTTGCCGCGCGGCCCGGTCGAACCGGGAACCGGCGCAGGCGTGCACCTTGAGAACCGGATACTGCGAGGATGGACACACCAGATGTGTCGCATCCGGGCAGACATCGAACCATTTGAAATGGTCTGACTTGG
>NZ_JBQHQI010000030.1:0-1066 GCF_052067375.1 Collinsella sp. HCP3S3_E11
TGAACTGCACCCCAAAACCTGGACGGCTTAAATAAGAACTACGCCGCAAGGGACTGTCTCCGGAACTCCTCCGGGGTCAGTCCCTTCAGTTTAACCTGGCGCCTCCTCGTGTTCCAATGGACCACGAAGTCGTCGAGGTCCGCCTTGAAGGACTCGAAGTCCGGCCACGTCCTTCCGCGGAAGAACTCGTCCTTGATGTGGCCGAACACCTGCTCCGTCGCGCCGTTGTCGATGCAGTTGCCCTTCCGGGACATGCTCTGCACCACGCCGGCCTCCTCCAACCGTCTGCACCAACCGGCCTGCTGGTACTGCCAGCCCATGTCCGAGTGCAGGATCGGCCTGGAGCCCTTGGGCTTCTTGGACACGAGCTGGTCGAGCAGCTCGTGCTGCTGAGCCATGTTGGGGTGCAGCGACGTGGACCAGGCGACGATCTCCTTGCTGCCGAAGTCGTAGACCGGCGCGAAGTAGGCCTTGCCCCAGGGCTGTTTGAACTCGGTGACGTCGGTGCCCATCTTTTCCCACGGCCCGTCGGCGGCGAAGTCGCGCCCGATGACGTTCTCGAAGGTCTTTCCGACCTTGCCCCTGTACGAGTTGTACCTGTGGTAGTCGGTCTCGCGGCGGATCCCGCAGCTGATGCCCATCTCGCGCATCATCTTCAGCACGGTCTTGTAGGCTATGCGCACGCCCTGCTCGGCGCGCAGGCACATGGCGATCTGCCTGTGGCCGCACCCGTTGGCCGTGCGCGAGAATATCTCGGCGGCGGCCTCCCAGAGCTCGGGCCTGGTGGGAGCCTTCGGGTGCGACAGCGCGTAGTAGTAGCTCGACCTCGCCAGGCCGGCGCACTCCAGCAGGCACCCCAGCCCGTACCCCTCTTCGCGCAGGGCGCTCACGGCCTCGACCTTCGCCCTGGTCAGAGTCCGTCCCTCTCGACCAGGGCACGCAATTTTTTTAGGTAGGCCACCTCGGTCTCGAGCCTTCGGCAGCGCTCTTCGAGCTCCTGCTCGCGCGTGCGCGGCCTCGCCTTGGAACCGCTTGGCCGGCCCTTGGGCCTGGGCCTGAGCGCCTC
>NZ_JBQHQI010000031.1:0-1030 GCF_052067375.1 Collinsella sp. HCP3S3_E11
CTTAGAGGTCCTCGCGCCAGAAGGGCATGCTCATGCAGCGCGGGCCGCCACGGCCGCGGGAGAGCTCGGCGGAGGGCACGACGAGAAGGTCCAGGCCCTCCTTGTACAGCACGTCGTTGGTGACGGTGTTGCGGGCGTAGACGCAGATCTTGCCGGGCTCGACGCACAGGGTGTTGGAGCCGTCGTTCCACTGCTCGCGGGAGGCCGCGATCGGGTCGCCGCCGCCGCAGGGGATCAGCTTGACCTGGTCGACGCCGGTGGCGTCCTCCAGGACGTGCTCGAGGGTGTCCTCGATCAGGCGGATGTTCACGTCGCCCGGGTTCTTGCCGGCGGTCAGCTCGTAGACGCGCAGGGTGCCCATGATGGCGGGGTGGATCGTGAACTTATCGACGTCGATCTGGGTGAAGACCGTGTCGAGGTGCATGAAGGCGCGCGAGACCGGGATGTCGAAGGCCAGGATGCGCTCGACCTTGGAGTCGGAGTTCCAGAAGATGTTCTGGGCCATGACGTCGATAGCGGCGGCCTGGGTGCGCTGGGAGATGCCGACGGCGAGGGTCTTCTCGTTGATGTTCAGCACGTCGCCGCCCTCGGTGTGGAACTGGCAGTCGCGGCGGAAGTACAGGGAGACGTCCTTGTAGTCGGGGTGGTACTTGAAGACGTACTTGCCGTACAGGGTCTCGCGGTTGCGGGTGACCGAGTACATGCGGTTGAGGTTGACGCCCTCGCCGACGACCGCGAACGGGTCGCGGGTGAAGTAGAGGTTGGGCATCGGGTCGATGATCAGGTCGGACTCGGACTCGGAGTTGACCAGGGAGTCGAGGGTCGTGGAGGCCGTGAGGGGCATCTCGATCTCGGCCTTGGTCATGCCGGCCATGGTCTTCTTGACGAACTCGAGGTTGTCCTCGATGGAGTCCAGCTTCTCGCGGACGATCTGCGGCATGTGCTTCCCGCGGATGCCGGCCTCGGCGATGTACTGGTCGGTGAACTCGTCGCGGGCGCCGGGGACCTGGTCGAACACCTCGGCGACGAG
>NZ_JBQHQI010000032.1:0-864 GCF_052067375.1 Collinsella sp. HCP3S3_E11
GGGACTGCGGACAAAAAGTTGGACCGTTGAGGTCCGGAACGGAGTCCGCATGGCATACAGTAGGAGAATGGTGGAGAGGGCCAGGGCGCTTCGCGGCGCCGGGCTCACCGTCATGGAGATAACCGAGATACTCGGCGGGCCCGGCAAGACGTCCGTCTGGCGCTGGATCAGGGACGTGCGCAAGCCCGCGGGAAGGGCCGGTGGAGGAATGGACCTGCCGCGACTCGTCGGGGACGGCCCCGACTACCCCGACATCGACCCGGAGGACAAGGACGCCCTGATCGAGCGGCTCAGGCTCGAGAACGCGGTGCTGAGGGCGGTGCAGGACGTTTTAAAAGCCGAGAGCCTCGACGGGATGTCGAACAGGGAGAAGACCCTGGTGATAGACCGCCTGAGGCCGTGCGGGAAGTGGTCCTTGAGAGAACTCACGAGTTCCTTGGGGATATCAAAGAGCTCCTATGAGTACCAGCGCCGCGCGATCGCGAGGCCCGACCGGCGCGCGCCCCTGCGCGCGCTCGTGCGCAGGATCTTCACCGAGGACGGCGAGGGGGCGCGGGGGTACCGCTTCGTGACGGCGCGCCTGCGCGAGCTCGACGAGCCCGTGCGCGCCTCGGAGAAGGTCGTCCTCCGCATCATGCGCGAGGAGGGCCTGGTCCCCAGGTGGATGAGGAGGAAGAGGAGGCCCTACAGCTCCTATGCGGGCGAGCCGACGCCGGCCCCGCCGAACCTCGTGCGCCGCGACTTCCGCTCGGCCCTGCCGAACTTCCTGTGGCTCACCGACATCACCGAGTTCAGGCTGCCCTCCGGCAGGAAGGTCTACCTGTCGGCCATCAGGGACTGCTTCGACTCCTCGGTCGTGGCGTG
>NZ_JBQHQI010000033.1:0-816 GCF_052067375.1 Collinsella sp. HCP3S3_E11
CTCCTCGAGTCGATGGTGGGCGACGTGAGCGTCCAGACCGTCCCGCCGACCATGCTCGTCAGGGCCGCCGGCAGGGAGTGGTCCGTGCCCAGGCGCTGCATCGGCCGGCGCGTGAGCGTCGTGGCGATGCCCGGCGGCCAGGTCGTGGTGAGGATGGCCGGCGAGGAGGTCGCCGTCCACGACGCCGCGTCCGGGCCGTCGAGGCCCATCAACTACGACCCCGACCACTACGGGCGGGCCCTCGAGGGGAAGCGGGGCCTGGCCGACGCGGACATCGCCGAGGCCGCGCGCGCCAACCTCGCGCTGCTCGACTCGCTCGGAGGGGCGTGATGGGCGCCGTCGCGGAGGGCAGCCCCTCGATCAGGGCGCAGGCGAACCTCTCCGCGCTCGGGCTGCACGAGATGGCGGCGTCCCTGCCCGACTACGTGAGGATGGTCGCCGCGGGCGAGCGGGGCTTCGCCTCCGCCCTCGAGGAGATGACGCGCGTCGAGGTCGCCGCCCGGGAGGTCAGGATCACCAGCCAGCGCATACGGTCGTCGGGGTTCCCCTACGTCAAGGGGCTGGCGGACTTCGACTGGGACTTCCAGCCGTCGGTCCCGCGCGCCGAGATCGAGGAGCTCGCGACCCTGAGGTTCGTCGAGCGGGCCGAGAACGTCCTGTTCGTGGGGAGCCCCGGCGTGGGCAAGACGCACCTCGCCGTCGCGCTGGGCATCGAGGCGGTCAGGGCGGGGCGCGAGGTCAGGTTCGTGGACTGCGCCCGGCTCGTCGAGGACCTGGAGGACGCCTCGTCGCGCGGCATCCTCAAGAAGAGGCTCA
>NZ_JBQHQI010000034.1:0-720 GCF_052067375.1 Collinsella sp. HCP3S3_E11
ATCTACCTCAAGCGCAGCTGGGGAGGGTCCTACGAGAACGTGGCCGTGCTGGTCGCCATCGGCGTCAACTCCGCCGGCGACCGGGAGGTCATCGGCTGCTCCGAGGGGTACACCGAGTCCGCGGAGTCCTGGCGCGAGTTCTTCTCCTGGCTCAAGGGGCGCGGGCTCTCCGGCGTGCGGCTCGTCACCGGCGACAAGTGCGCGGGGATGCTCGGTGCGCTCGAGGAGGTGTTCCCCGGGGCCCGCTACCAGCGCTGCACGGTGCATTTCTACCGCAACGTGCTGGGAAGGGTTCCCGTGACCAGGCGGAAGGCCGCGGCGCGCATGCTGAAGGCGATCCACGCGCAGGAATCGCGCGAGGCATGCGCCAGAAAGGCCGAGGAGGTGGCGGAGAAGCTGGAGTCGATGCGGCTCGGGGCGGCCGCGAGGACGGTGCGCGACGGGTTCGCCGAGACGCTTGCCTACACGGAATTCCCGCCTGAGCACTGGCGCCGGATCAGGACGAACAACGGGATCGAGCGCATCAACCGCGAGATCAGGAGGAGGACTAGGGTCGTCGGGACCTTCCCGGACGGCAATTCGGCCCTCATGCTGGTGACGGCGAGGCTGAAGTACATAGTGGAGCACGAGTGGGGCAAGAGGAGGTACCTGGACATGTCGAAGCTGGAGGAGATGGACGAGCTGAGGGGAAAGGCGGAGGGCTAGAAGAGGACGGGGCCG
>NZ_JBQHQI010000035.1:0-711 GCF_052067375.1 Collinsella sp. HCP3S3_E11
AGACGTTCAGCTCTCCCATTACGTTTCGCTCCATATCCCGCTCCTCCCGGGTCGGATACCCGATCGGAGCATAGTTCCGTTAGCGCAGTTGGTGAAAGTGCGTTAGCGGGGCCGGCGAAAGCGCGTTAGCGCATTCGGCGAGATGCGTTTGCGAAAGTGGTCAATTTTAGATTAGCGCTAACAACACGATCCTGCCCACGCGGCGCCTGAGCTGCCAGGAGCCGGCCTCGCGCATGCAGTCGCGCATGAGGTGGACCGCGCAGCGCTGCCACGCGGCGCCCTGGAAGACCTCGCCGAGCGCCCGGACGAGCCCCGGGTGGGCGTCCGAGACGACGAGCCGCACGCCCGCCGCCCCGCGCGAGCGGATAGCCCGCAGGAAGGCGAGCCACGAGTCGTAAGACTCGGTGTCGACCACGTCGACACCGAGGACGCGCCCCCGGCCGCCCGCATCGCAGCCGATGGCGGTGACCACGGCGGTGGAGGCGACGCGCCCCTCGCGGCGGCACTTGACGTAGGTCGCGTCGAGCCAGACGTAGGGCACCGGCGAGCCGTCGAGCGGCCTTCCGCACAGATCCTCGATGTCTGCGTCCAGGCTCGAGACGATTGCGCTCACCTGGTCCTTCGAGAGCCTGGAGACGCCCATCTTCTCGGCCACCCTCTGCACCTTGCGGGTGCTCGTGCCCGTGGCGTACATCTCGGCGACGGCGGCAA
>NZ_JBQHQI010000036.1:0-711 GCF_052067375.1 Collinsella sp. HCP3S3_E11
CACGCCTGCGCCGGTTCCCGGTCCGACCGGGCCGCGCGGCAAGGAGATATATTGCCAGACCGGAGGGGCCCGCGGGGCGGGAATCCCGCACTCCATATTTTGTTCACAAATGAACCAGAGGGCCCTGGAATCCGACAGGGTCTAATCGACGATCATAAATCTCGGACAGACCATATGACCTCGGTGTTCTTGCTATCTGATGTAGACGTATTGGGTATATTCCCAAAACAGAATTGAACAGCAGCTAAGGGATGGATTGCAACAGTTTCCCCTACTAGCGCCGTTACACGCTAATAGAGCCCCACCAGACAGTGGCGGGGCCCCAGTGGCGTGCAATCTCAGCCGAATAACGTAAAACGAGAGAAGGTTATTTGTAATTTAAATTGACGGATTCATCCAATAAATACGCAACCAGCGACGGGAACGTCATAAATTAGGGGCTGTAAAGAATGAGTCCTGCGATAGGCCTCGCATAGGATCGGGGCTTTCCATAGGGTATTGCGACGTCAGAATATAGAGATTGACCACCAAGAGTCATAGCTCGATACAAATACGAAAAAGGGGGAGGCCGCGAGGCCTCCCCCTTCTCAGTCCAAGCGCACGGCTCGGTGCCGTCCACCGGTCAGCGGCGCCCTGGCCTCCCACGGGCTGGCCCCGCAGTACTCTCGGCGCGATGGGGCTTAGCTTCCGGGTTCGGAACGGGACCGGGCG
>NZ_JBQHQI010000037.1:0-634 GCF_052067375.1 Collinsella sp. HCP3S3_E11
ACTAAACAACAAATCACCGACGAAGGGGGCACGGGCCGTGTCTGCGAACATCGTATCAGTCGACGAGGAGTCGCTGCGCAACGACATAAAGAATCTGGTGAGGAAGACCGTCGAGGAGACGCTCAACGCACTGCTCGACGAGGAGGCGTCCGAGCTCGTCGGGGCCGAGCGCTACGAGAGGACGGCGGGCCGGGAGGCCTACCGCAGCGGCCACTACACGAGGAGGCTCGTCACGGGCGCCGGGGAAGTCGAGCTCAGCGTGCCGAAGCTCCGCGGGGCGACCTTCCAGACGGCCGTCATCGAGCGCTACCGCAGGCGCAAGACCTCTGTCGAGGAGGCCATCGTCGAGATGTACCTGGCGGGCGTCTCCACCAGGAGGATCGAGGACGTCTCCGAGCTCCTGTGGGGAGCGCCGGTGTCCTCCGGCACCGTCTCCAACCTCAACGAGAGGGCCTTCGCGTCCATCGAGACATGGCGGCAGAGGCCGCTCGAGGGCGGCTACCCCTACGTCTTCGTCGACGGTATCTACCTCAAGCGCAGCTGGGGAGGGTCCTACGAGAACGTGGCCGTGCTGGTCGCCATCGGCGTCAACTCCGCCGGCGACCGGGAGGTCATCGGCTGCTCCGAGGGGTAC
>NZ_JBQHQI010000038.1:0-528 GCF_052067375.1 Collinsella sp. HCP3S3_E11
GGACATCCTGTGAACCTGCACGACGACCTCGCGGCACGCATCCCGGCCCTCACCGTCTATGACGGGGAACCGCCAGCGACCCCACCGGGCCGGTACGTATGTCTGTACTACGACACCGGTCTGGAGTCGGAGCGCCGCATCTGTGCCCCGTCGGCGCACATCAGGGTCGACGTGAGCGCCGTGTGTGTGGCCCGCACCCGCCCCGGCGTCCGGGACGCGGTGACGATCGTCCGCACCGCCCTCAACAGGTGCCAGCCGTTCGGTGCCGACTCGGCGATGGTCGAGGAATCATCCGGGCCACTGGTGACCGAGGGCCCTGCTGGCGACGTCCGCATGTCTGCGACTCTCGTTTTCACCGTCCGCATCAGAAGGAACCAGCTATGACCACCACCCGAGCCGCCGACCAGTCCGAACCGGTCGAGATCGAGACGACCGAGGCCGAGGAGGCCGAGGCGACCGACGCCGACATGGCCGCTGTCACCCGAATCGGGGTGAGCGTCGTGCGTGTCCGCGACACCGCGACCGGAC
>NZ_JBQHQI010000039.1:0-521 GCF_052067375.1 Collinsella sp. HCP3S3_E11
GCCTGGGCCTCGACCCGGGCCACCGCCTCGGCGAGGCCGCTCCACCCGGTGAACTCGCCGCCGTAGGCGAGCAGGCGGTTCAGGAAGCGGTTGGCCGACTCGTCCTTGCCCTTGGTCTGCGGCGAGCGCGGCGCGCAGAGCCTGAGCTCGAAGCCGGCCTCCCGCGCGAACCGCCACGCCCTCTCCTGCCTGGTCCTCCTGCGGCCAGAGACGGTCACCAGGCACGACATGTTGTCCGTGATGCACTCCTCCGGGACGCCGCCGAGGCGGGTGAAGGTGGCGAGCAGGCAGGACAGCAGGTCGTCGAGCGTGCGGCTCCTGACCGGTATGAAGCGGTGCTTCCGGGAGTAGCCGAGCGTCGCGGTGAACACGCTGAACTCGAAGACCTCGCCCTCCGAGTCGACGAGCCTCATGCCCTCCTTCCAGTCGAACTGCAGCTGCCTGCCCGGGGGCGTCTCGAACCGCGGGTGCGGCTCGCGGCCGCCCGCGCCCCCGAAGGGCACGTCGCGGGCCCGGCACCA
>NZ_JBQHQI010000040.1:0-497 GCF_052067375.1 Collinsella sp. HCP3S3_E11
TTCTCGTCGCCGTACTGCGGGACGATGACGCCGTGGTTGGTCACGAGGTAGTTCATGTAGGAGGCGATCAGCGGCTCGTCGGGGACGCGCGGCTCGGCGTTCTCGTCGGCGTCGATGGTGTCGCAGGAGGCCTGGTCCATGTACAGCGGCTTCACGGGCATGCAGAGCTTGTAGACCTTCAGCTTGCGGCCCTTGGCGTCAACCGCGTTGGAGAGGGTCTCGTAGGCGGCGTGGCACTGCTCGTAGAACGGGTACTCGGGGTCGTCGGTCCAGATGCAGACCATGACGCCCGGGGCGATGAAGGTGGCGACGTCGTCGATGTGGCCGTTGGTCTCCTCGGGGTCGATGCCCTCCTTGACCCAGATGACCTTCTCGACGCCGAGGTAGTCCTTGAGGTGCTCGGTCATGTACCCGCGAAGCTCCTCGCTCCAGGGCTCGAACTTCTTGCGGTACTTGGGCCAGAGGGACTCGGGGTCCTCCTCCTCCTCGAGCACCGC
>NZ_JBQHQI010000041.1:0-474 GCF_052067375.1 Collinsella sp. HCP3S3_E11
CTAACGCACTTTCACCAACTGCGCTAACGGAACTATGCTCCGATCGGGTATCCGACCCGGGAGGAGCGGGATATGGAGCGAAACGTAATGGGAGAGCTGAACGTCTACAGGTGGTCCGGCGCGAAGCCGAACTTCAGCGAGATCGCGAGGAGGCACGGCATGGACCGGCACACGGTCGCCAAGTACTGGCGGGAGGGCGAGTCCGCCGCCGACGGGAGGTCCGCGAGGGGCAGCGCCTTCGACCCGCTCGAGGAGGTGATCCGCTCGAAGGCCCAGCTGCCCGGGATGACCAAGATGGCCGTCTACGCGTTCCTGCGCGAGGGCCGCGGGGAGGGGCTGCCCGGGTACGGCGCCTTCACCGCGTGGTGCCGGGCCCGCGACGTGCCCTTCGGGGGCGCGGGCGGCCGCGAGCCGCACCCGCGGTTCGAGACGCCCCCGGGCAGGCAGCTGCAGTTCGACTGGAAGGAGGGCATG
>NZ_JBQHQI010000042.1:0-368 GCF_052067375.1 Collinsella sp. HCP3S3_E11
CCGCTATGGAAATCTTATCAGACCCGACGCCGGACATGCTCGCTATGCCCCGTTTCGACGACGGCGCCATCGATATGCAGGAGCTGCTTCGCAGACTCGCCGAGCAGGTCGTGAACGCCGTGATGGACGCCGAGGCCGACCAGCTCTGCGGTGGCGGGGCGAACAGCCGAAACGGCTACCGCGAGAGGTCGCTCGCCACCTGCGTCGGCACGCTGACGCTGCGCATCCCCAAGCTGCGCTCCGGCAGCTTCTTCCCGGAGGACGTGCTCGAGCGCTACCAGCGCGTCGACCGCGCCCTCGTTGCCGCCGTCGCCGAGATGTACGCCACGGGCACGAGCACCCGCAAGGTGCAGAGGGTGGCCGAGAAG
>NZ_JBQHQI010000043.1:0-329 GCF_052067375.1 Collinsella sp. HCP3S3_E11
CACCTACATCCCGATGTTCCCGGCGTTCCTCAACCTCCGCAAGAACGACCCGAACCGCGAGCGCATCTTCACGTTCCCGTTCAAGGGCGCGATGATGAAGGTCATGCTGGCTATCCCCTGCATCGAGCTGATCCTGGCCATCGTCGCGACGCTGGTGCCGTTCTCCGCCGCCGAGGTCGGCGAGAAGGTCCCGATGATCATCATCTTCATCGTGCTCGTGCTCATCGGCGAGGTCGTCCGCGTCGTCAGCGCCAAGGGCCGCGAGACCGAGTACAAGGGCCTCACCCCCGAGCTGGCCGCCCAGCGCCTCGCCGAGGAGGCCGAGGAGA
>NZ_JBQHQI010000044.1:0-319 GCF_052067375.1 Collinsella sp. HCP3S3_E11
AGCACGGAATCGCCCACCATGGTCTGGACTGCGACGATCATGCCGTAGTCGGGGTCGATGGAGTCGGCCGGGATGGCGGCGCCGATGCCGAAGCCAGCGAACAGGTAGATGACGGCAATAGCCACGCCACCGACGACGATAGCCTTGGGGATATCGCGAGCGGGATCGGCCATGTCATCGGTCATGGTGCAGATAACCTCGAAGCCCATGAAGTTGAAGATGATGATGGACAGGTAGCCCAGGGCGTTGGTGTTGGTGAGCTCGGGCAGGAAGGTGGCGGCGGACATGTCGTTCGCGAAACCGTTCTCCATGGCATACC
>NZ_JBQHQI010000045.1:0-313 GCF_052067375.1 Collinsella sp. HCP3S3_E11
GGGCAAGGACGAGTCGGCCAACCGCTTCCTGAACCGCCTGCTCGCCTACGGCGGCGAGTTCACCGGGTGGAGCGGCCTCGCCGAGGCGGTGGCCCGGGTCGAGGCCCAGGCAAACTCTGAGCCGAACCGCACCACCGGCCTGCCGCCCGACGCGCTGTTCATGCGGGAGAAGGAGAGCCTGCGGCCCATCGGGAACCTCCGGCTCCTCGAGTCGATGGTGGGCGACGTGAGCGTCCAGACCGTCCCGCCGACCATGCTCGTCAGGGCCGCCGGCAGGGAGTGGTCCGTGCCCAGGCGCTGCATCGGCCGGCGC